>DASYYQ010000054.1:0-23091 GCA_035933545.1 Candidatus Acidiferrales bacterium
GAATATCAGCGCATGCGCGACGCGGCGGCGGCGGTGATTCGCGAAGTAGGCGTGGAGACAGGCGGGTCGAATATTCAGTTCGCGATTGACCCGCAAACGGGGCGCATGGTGGTGATCGAGATGAATCCGCGCGTCTCGCGCAGCTCGGCGCTGGCCAGCAAGGCGACCGGCTTTCCCATAGCAAAAATTGCCGCGAAACTGGCCGTGGGCATGACCCTCGATGAAATACCGAACGATATCACGAAGAAAACGCCGTCATGTTTCGAGCCTACGATTGATTATGTGGTGGCGAAAATTCCGAAGTGGCAATTCGAGAAATTTCCCGGCTCGGATACCACGCTGACCACGCAGATGAAATCGGTAGGCGAAGTGATGGCCATTGGCCGGACATTTTCGGAGGCGCTGGGGAAGGGCATTCGTTCGCTGGAGCCGCATGCGCCGTGGCGCGCGCCAGCGGAAATTATGGACGCGGTGCTGCACGAAAAGTTGCACACGCCCGGGCCGGACCGCATCCACTGGCTGCTTACGGCGTTGCGGCGGGGAATGAAAGTCGAAGAGATAAACGCCCTGACGAAAATCGACCCATGGTTTTTGCGGCAGATGGAAGAGGCCGTTGCCGTGGAAAAAGAAATTGCTGGCGCGAATGTGAATTCCATTTCGAGCGAGTTGCTGAAAAAAGCGAAACGAAATGGCGTAAGCGATGAGCAATTGGCGCAAATCTGGCGGACGTCGCCTGAGCAAGTGCGCGCGACGCGAGAAAAGCGCGGCATTCGGCCAGTATTCAAGCGCGTGGACACGTGCGCGGCGGAATTCGAGTCGTTCACGCCGTACATGTATTCCACTTATGAAGAGGAAGACGAGGCGGACACCAGCGCGCGGCGGAAAATTGTGATTCTGGGCAGCGGGCCGAATCGCATCGGGCAGGGAATTGAATTCGATTATTGCTGCTGCCACGCGGCGTTTGCGCTGAAAGATGACGGCTACGAAACGGTAATGGTGAATTGCAATCCGGAGACGGTTTCGACGGATTACGACACGTCCGACCGGCTGTATTTCGAGCCGCTGACGCTCGAAGACGTGCTTTCGGTGATTGACCGCGAAAAACCGGAAGGTGTGATTGTGCAATTCGGCGGGCAGACGCCTTTGAATCTGGCGCTGGATTTGAAGCGCAACGGAGCGCCGATTATCGGCACTGCGCCGGAGTCGATTGATCTGGCGGAAGACCGCAAAAGGTTCGGCAAATTGTTAGATGAGCTGAAAATTCCGCAGCCGCGCAACGGAACGGCGCTGAGTCCTGCCGAGGCAGTTCGCGTCGCGAAGGAGATTGGTTTGCCGGTGCTGGTGCGGCCAAGTTACGTCCTCGGCGGGCGCGCCATGGTGATTGCGTACGACTTGAAAACGGTCGAGGAATGCGCCGCGCAAGCCGTGCGGCTGGGCAGCGGTTCGAGCGCGGAACGGCCAATTCTTGTGGATCAATTTTTGGAAGAAGCCACAGAAGTTGACGTCGACGCGCTGGCGGATGGCAGCGAGGTTGTGATTGCGGGAATCATGGAGCACATCGAAGAGGCGGGAATTCATTCAGGAGATTCCTCGTGCGTGTTGCCTTCCGTGACGCTCAAGCCGGACGTGCTGGCGCGCATTCGCGAATACACGGCGAAGCTGGCGAAAGCGTTGCACGTAGTAGGCCTGATGAACGTGCAGTACGCGATTCAGCGCGACACGGTTTACGTGTTGGAAGTGAATCCGCGCGCATCGCGCACGGTGCCGTATGTGTCGAAAGCTACCGGCGTGCCGCTGGCGAAAGTGGCGGCGCGTTTGATGACCGGAAAGAAATTGCGCGACATGAAGCTGGCGGTGAATGATTTTGACGGCGTCGCGGAACTCCGCAGCAAGAATTATTATTGCGTGAAGTCGCCGGTGTTTCCGTTCAACAAATTCCGCGGAGTGGACACGATTTTGGGGCCGGAGATGCGTTCGACGGGCGAAGTGATGGGCGTGTCGCCGAATTTCGGACTGGCGTTCGCGAAGGCGCAACTCGCTGCGGGCCAGAAATTGCCGCTGCAAGGAACGGTGTTCATCAGCGTGAACGATCATGACAAGAGATTTTTGCCGGCATTGGCGAAGGATTTGGCGGCGGCAGGTTTGAGTTTAATTGCGACACGCGGCACGGCTGCGGCGCTGCGCTCATTGGGCATCCAGGCCGAATCGGTCTACAAGGTGAATGAAGGGCGGCCCAACATCGTTGATCTGGTGAAGACCGGAAAGGTCAATTTGATTATCAACACGCCACTGGGGCGCGAATCGTTTTATGACGAGAAATCCATACGGCGCGCGGCGGTCCGATACATGATGCCGTGCATCACCACGATTTCGGCGGCAGTGGCCGCGGCGCGCGGGATTCGCGCCCTGTCCGAGGGCGCCGGAAACGTGGCCGCGCTGCAAGATTTGCACGCGATGGAAGCAAATGCAAACGTTCCGCCGCCGGCACAGCGCGTGACTTCGGCAAGCTAGTTATTGCAAGCGCGTAAACCGCCGATGAATTTTCGGAGAAACCGGCCGCCACGATTTCCGCGCGAGATTTGCTGAACTACTATCGCACTCGTACATTATCTTCTGCTAGAATCTCCTCATGAAACTTCGGGGAATCTTTCCTCCGGTGACCACGCCCTTTGCGGCTGACGGCGAAATTGATCTGCCGCACCTGCGGGAAAACATTCGGCGCTACGACCACACACACATCGCGGGCTACGTGATGAATGGCTCGACCAGCGAGTCCGTGCTGCTGGGATGGGATGAAGTCGAGCGGCTATGGGCCACCGCGCGCGAAGCGGCGGCGCCCGACAAAGTGATGATTGCGGGAACCGGCGCGGAAGCCACGGCGGAAACGATTCGGCACACCAAGCGCGCTGCCGCCCTGGGATTTCAAGCGGCGCTGGTGAGGACGCCGAGCTATTACAAGCCGGCCATGACCTTTGAGGCGGAAGTCGCGCATTTTTTCCGCGTGGCGGATGCTTCTCCGATTCCGGTGCTGATTTATTCCGTCCCGGTTTTTACGGGCTACACGGCGGAAGCTCCGCTGGTGGCGAAGCTCGCGACGCATCCCAACATTGTAGGCATCAAGGACAGTTCGGGAAATTTGCAGCGGATGAAAGACATCGTGGCGACCGCGCCCAAGGGTTTTAATGCGCTCAGCGGTTCGGGCCTGACCATGGCCGAGGCCATTGAGGTTGGAGCCGTCGGCGGAATTCTGGCTATTTCCTGCATGATCCCCGAGGCATGCGTGGATTTGTATGAAGCTGCGCGCCGCGGCGAAAAAGAGCACATCGAGCAGATCAAAAAACAATTCATCAATCCCGCCGGAGCGCTGATCACACGGTTCGGAATCGCGGGGATTAAATTTGCCATGGACCGCCTGGGATATTATGGTGGAGCGCCTCGCGCGCCGCTGTTGCCAATCGCCGAATCGGCAAAACCGGAGATCGAACCCCTTGCAGCGGCGCTCAATCCCACAGTTGCCGCGAACACGGCAGCCATTCGGTAGCCTAATTCCTGCGCTGAAACATTTGCCATTTCGTATCTGTTGATTATTTCCTCGCGCGCGGGTTGCTGCGACCGAATGCCGCGTGTATCATCACATCCTCCATGGAGTACGACTGTCTCCGCTTCTCTGACATTCCGCACACCTCGAAGTTATTCGCTTCATTCGTTGAGGAGTTTTCAAAGGTAGAAAAGTTTTACGCGCATCCGCCGAGCGAGGGGGGAGTCCGTGAAGCGGCCGGCAAAATAACTCCGGACGCTTCCGCGCGCAGTGCTGTTGCGGAGATTCTCCGCGAGCAGAACAGGGATTTGGGCTCAGACCCGGAAACCGAGCGGAATATCGAGCGGCTGCGCAATGGTGCGGCGGCGATTGTCACCGGCCAGCAAGTGAGTTTATTCGGCGGGCCGGCGTACAGCCTTTACAAAGCGCTCGACGCGATTGAATGGGCCAAGAGGCTGACGCGGATGGGCGTTGATGCCGTGCCGATTTTTTGGATGGCCACGGAAGATCACGACCTCGCCGAAGCGAATCAGGCTTTTTTCAACGAGCGATACGGAATAGCACAGCTTGCGGCGCCACTTGACGAGGGCGTTGCGGGAAGGAGCGTGGGTCGAATTTCGCTGGGGAGCGAAGTTCACGCGGTCGTTGAACAGGCGGCCGCCTTTCTGCAAGGGCCCGCAGCGAAGGAGGTTCGCGACGCACTCTCTGAATCGTATCGCGCGCAGGAGACATTTGGTTCGGCATTCGGGAAATTCATGGCGCGAGTGCTGCAGGGGCGAGGATTGATTTTGTTGGATCCACTGGACAAGCGTTTGCACGAATTGGCGCGGCCTGTTTATCAAAAGGCGATTGAAGATTCGAAAGCTATTACCGATGAACTGCTGGCGCGCGGAAAAGAGCTGGGGCGGCATGGTTTTCATCCGCAAGTGAAGGTCACGCAGCAATCCACGCTTCTTTTTTTGGACGTCGACGGCAAGCGCGAAGCAGTACGCAGGAAAAACGGCGGCTTTGTCGCGGGAAATTTGCGTCTCAACGCGGCAGACTTGCTGAAGAAAGTTGAAAACGAGCCGGAGGCGCTGAGCGCCAGCGTTTTGCTGCGCCCTGTGCTGCAGGATTTGATTTTGCCGACGGCGGCATACATCGGCGGGCCCGCGGAAGTGGCTTACATGGCGCAGGCGCAGACCGTCTACCATAGAGTTCTCGGACGCATGCCGGCCATTTTGCCGCGGGCGAGCTTTACTCTGATTGAGCCGGCGGTGGCGCGCGCACTGAAAAAATATCACCTGGATATTCCCGGCGTGTTTGGCGGCCGGCAACAATTGCGCCGAAAAATGGAGATGCAATATTTGCCGCGCGGATTGGCGGCGCGTTTCGCGCGTGACGAAAAGGCGCTGCGAAAAGTGCTGAGCGGTTACGGAAAGCCACTGGAACTTCTCGATAAAAGCCTCATGGGCGCGCGCGATACGGCGGAGAAAAAAATGCTGTATCAATTCGAAAAGCTGCGCGGCAAGGCGGGGCGTTCGGAAAATCAGCGCACAGGAGTGCTGGACCGGCACGAGGCGGAAATTGTTAGCTCACTTTATCCTCGGCATGGATTACAGGAGCGCACGCTGAGCCTGCTGCCGTTTTTGGCGCGTTATGGAATGGACTTGCTGGATCGACTGCAATCGGCAACCGATGCGCCGTGCAAAGGGCACCGCCTGCTAACGCTATAGTCGCTCATACTTATGCGAAGGGCACCCGCCGCGTGCTAAAATTGCGCCTTTGCTGCTGCGCTGCGCCAGCGGAACAAAACGTCACGCGCGAAGGAATATTCTATGAAGCTCACGCCGGGAAAACTGAAAGGTCTCGAAAAAGTTTCGACGTCGGCAGGCATCATTGCGGCTGCGGCGATGGACCAGCGCGGCTCGTTGCGAAAGGCGATTGCCAAAGACAGGGGCATTGATCCGCACGCAGTGACGCCGGAAATGATGTCTGAGTTCAAGCAAGCCGTCGTGCGTGTGCTTACGCCTCACGCCAGCGCGATTTTGCTGGACCCGGAATATGGTTTGCAGCCGTCGCGATGGCGCGCGGCGAATGCCGGATTGCTGCTGGCGTACGAAAATAGCGGCTATGACAACACGCGCCGGGGACGCTTGCCCGATTTGCTGGAAAACTGGTCGGTGCACCGATTGAAGCAGGCGGGCGCGGACTGCGTGAAAATTCTGCTGTATTACACGCCATTTGACCCCGCGCCAGTGAATGATATCAAGCACGCCTGGGTGGAGCGCATCGGCGCAGAATGCGCAGGCGAAGATTTGCCGCTGTTTGCGGAGTTCGTCGGCTACGATGAAGGGATGGATGAGAAGGGGATTGATTACGCGCGAAAGAAGCCGGAAGTTGTCACGCGCAGCATGGAGGAATTTTCGAAGCCGCAGTACGGCATTGACGTGCTGAAGGTCGAAGTGCCGGTGAATATGGCCTTCGTGGCCGGAGCGCGCTCCTGCAAAGGCGAAGCGGCTTACACAAAAGATCAGGCGAAGGACCATTTCCGGCGCGCGGCTGCGGCGGCGAAGAAGCCTTTCATTTATTTGTCCGCGGGAGTGAGCAACGATACGTTCATCGAAACGCTGGAACTCGCCGGCGAAGCAAAAGTGAATTTCTCCGGCGTGCTCTGCGGGCGCGCGACGTGGAAAGATGGCGTCCCGGTTTATGCGAAGCAGGGTCTAAGCGCGTTTCAGGATTGGCTGGCGAATCAAGGCGTGAAGAACATTGAAAATGTGAATCGCGGCTTGCATGCGGCGAAGCCATGGTTCGGCTTCTACGGCGCGGCTGCCGCTTCTGAGCTCGCGTGAGCAGCCGAGCATGAAAGAGGGCGCCGAATCGCCGCGCGAATCACGCAGGCTGGTCCGCGTCATCGAAGTGCAAACGGCCCGGCACACGCAAATGAAAAATATCACCGCGGAAGTCGAAAAAGCGGTAGCCGCGTCGGAATGCCGCAGCGGGATCTGTTGCGTTTACGTGCCGCACACGACCGCGGGAGTGATAATCAACGAGGGCGATGATCCCGACGTGATGCGCGATATCGAGGCGACATTCGATAAATTGGTGCCGCACTCCGGCGCGTATCGCCACGCCGAAGGGAACGCTGATTCGCACATCAAGACGGCGCTTATAGGAAATTCGGTGACGGTATTCATCGAAAATGGGCGCTTGGCGCTGGGCCGTTGGCAGGCGATTTTCTTCTGCGAATTCGATGGCCCGCGCCGCCGCGAAGCCCGCGTGAAAATTATTCCGGATGCGATATGAGCGCCATGAACGCTGCTGAGCACACACGAAGCGCAAACGCGAAGATCGGGATTTACGTGCAGGTGCCGTTCTGCCAAACCAAGTGCACGTATTGCAATTTCCACACGGGCGTTTTTTCGCGGAGCCTTTATTCACCATATGTCGATGCGGTCTGCCGTGAAATTCGCGGCTCGCGCGCGCTGCCGAATACCATGGCCGATACGGTTTACATTGGCGGCGGGACGCCAAGCCTGCTGGGTCCGGCGGACGTGGCCCGCATTTTGGCGGCCATTCGCGATGTTTACGGAGCTAAATGGGAAGAAGTCACGCTCGAAGCGGATCCGCAGACAATTACGCCGCAGAACGCGCAAGTTTGGCGGGACGCGGGAGTGAATCGCATTAGCATGGGCGTGCAGTCATTTTGCGATGAAGAATTGCGCGCCGCCGCAAGAATGCATCGTCGGGAAGATGTTTATCGCGCCGTCGCGACACTTCGCAGCGTGGGATTCAACAATCTCAGCATGGATTTGATCGCCGGGCTGCCTTATCAGACGCGCCAAAGCTGGCAATGCTCACTTTCAGAGTTGACGGCCATCGCGCCGGAGCATGTTTCGATTTATTTGCTGGAAGTGGACGAAGGCAGCCGTCTCGGAAAAGAAATTTTGCGCGGCGGCGCGAAGTATAGCGCCGCGAAAGTGCCAAGCGACGATGAAATGGCGGATTTCTACGAGGCGGCTTGCGACGCGTTGCGCGGCGCAGGTTACGAACATTACGAGATCTCCAACTGGGCGCTGCCGGATCGCGCGTCGAAACACAATCTGAAATACTGGCGGCGCGAGGCGTATTTTGGATTTGGCGCGGGCGCTCATTCGTTCGATGGCAGCAAGCGCTGGTCGAATTTGCACGATCCCGCTGCGTACGCGAAGGCAGTTGACGAAGGGCGCTCAACCGTGGACTCCGAAGAGACAGTCACTTCCGCGCAGGCGCTCGACGAGGAATTCTTTTTGGGCCTGCGCGAACTGGCGGGGATCGATTTGGCGCGCATCGAGCGAGAACACGTGGCTGATTTGTCAGCGCGCATCACAAAATTGCTGGACGAGGGCTTGCTCGAGCGCGAAGGCAATCGCATTCGCTTGAATCCGGCCAAACTGGCCATTTCGAACGAGGTGTTTGTGGAACTGCTCGGCTAAAACAGCACACGAGAGGCGAAATGTACGACGCAAAAAAATCGAATGGGCAAGGCGACGCGACGGTGGATCTGCGCAGCGACACGGTAACGCGTCCGACGCCCGCCATGCGCCGCGCGATGGCTGAAGCGGAAGTGGGCGACGATGTTTACGGCGAAGATCCCACCGTCAATCGCCTGCAACAGCGCGCGGCCGAGATTTTCGGGCGCGAAGCGGCGCTGTTTGTGCCCAGCGGCTCAATGGGAAATCTGATCGCCATCAAAGCTTGGACGCGGCCCGGCCTGGAAGTGATTTGCGAGCAGCGCGCGCACGTCAATCAGTACGAACTTGCGTCCATGTCCGCGCTGGCGGGATGTTTTCCGCGTCCTGCCTTCGCGCAGGATGGAATTTTGACCTGGCCGGTGGTTGAGTCGCTGATTCGCGCAAAAAATCCAAACTATTCGCAGACCGGCTTGGTCACGCTGGAAAACACGCACAACATGGCGGGCGGGACGATTTATCCGCTGCCCGTTGCGGAAGAAATTTGCGACCGCTCGCACCAAGCGGGCCTGCCGGTGCATCTGGACGGCGCGCGAATTTTCAACGCGTCTGTGGCGACGGGAAAAACCGTGAAAGAACTCACGCGAAAATTTGATTCGGTGATGTTTTGCCTGTCGAAAGGTCTGGGCGCGCCGGTGGGCTCGATGCTGGTTGGCTCGCGCGAATTCATCGACAAAGCGCACGTCCATCGCAAAATGCTGGGCGGCGGGATGCGCCAGGCCGGCGTGCTCGCGGCTGCGGGGCTGATTGCGCTCGACGAAACGCCGAAAATCCTGCATCGTGACCATGAGAACGCCAAATATCTCGCGGACGGTCTGGCGAAAATTCCGGGTATCGCGGTCGATCCAAAGAAAGTTGTGACCAACATTGTGATTTTCGACGTGCGCGAAACGGGCCACACCGGCGCGGAGATTTCCGCCGCGCTGGGCAAGCGCAATGTGCTGGCTGGCGCCACGGATAAATTTCTGGTGCGCATGGTCACGCATTACGATGTGGACCGCGCAAAAATTGATCGCGCCATCGCGGCGCTCAGTGAAATTTGCCGCGCCCCGGAGCGCACGCACGCGTGAGACAATCAATCGGGATTTTTATTGTGAGGTGATGTGGATCTCTCGCTGACAGATGAGCAGCAGCACCTTCGGCGAACGGTGCGGGAATTTGCCGAAGGGGAAATCGCTCCGCACGTGATGGAGTGGGACGAGGTTTCCAAATTTCCGCAGGAAATCATTCCGCAGCTTGGGGAACTCGGGCTGCTTGGCATTATCTTCCCGGAAAAATACGGCGGATCGGGGCTGGGATACCTCGAATACTCGATTGTGATCGAAGAACTGTCGCGCGTGGACGGTTCCGTGGGTCTGATTGTCGCAGCGCATAATTCGCTGTGTTCGAATCACATTTACAAATTTGGGACGGAGGCGCAAAAGCAGAAATACCTGACGCCGCTGGCGCAAGGAAAAAAGCTCGGCTGCTGGTCGCTGACCGAGCCGGGAGCGGGCTCCGACGCGGGTGGAACGCGCACAGTCGCCGTGAAAAATGGCGGCGGATGGGTACTGAACGGCGCGAAGACTTTCACTACGAACGGCCACTACGCGGACGTGTGTGTGGGAATGGCGGTCACCGACGCGGCGAAAAAGCAGCACGGAATTTCGGCTTTCCTTATTGAAAAGGGAACGCCGGGATTTCGTCCCGGGAAAAAAGAAAACAAGCTCGGCATGCGCGCGAGCGATACTTCGGAAGTGATTTTCAGCGATTGCCGCGTGCCCGGCGAAAACCTTCTCGGCGCAGAGGGCGAGGGGTTCATCAACAGCCTGCAAGTGCTGGACGGAGGAAGAATTTCCATCGCGTCGCTGGCGCTGGGCATGGCGCAGGGAGCGTACGAAGCAGCCGTGAAATACGCGAAGCAGCGAAAGCAGTTCGGCAAAGCGATCAGCGAATTTCAGGCCATTCAATTCAAGCTGGCGGATATGGCCACGGAAATCGAGGCGGCGCGCCTGCTCGTCTGGGAAGCGGCGTACCTGGCGGATCGTTCGTTGCGGGATGGCGGGAGTGGAGTGCGCTTCACCCGCGAAGCGAGCATGGCGAAACTTTTCGCTTCGGAAACGGCGGTGCGCGTCGCCGACCAGGCCGTGCAGATTTTTGGCGGCTACGGCTTCGTGAAGGATTATCCCGCGGAAAAATATTATCGCGACGTGAAACTATGCACCATCGGCGAAGGAACGAGCGAAATTCAGCGCCTGGTGATTGCGCGCCAGCTTCTGGGAAAAGGTTAGCCGCACGCGATGCCGGTTTCGTCATCACCTCCCGCTACGGTTTTGACACCCGAAACGATTGAGCAATGGGCGGAACAGGTGCGCGCTGGAGACGTCCGCGCCATTTCGCGCGCCATGACGGAAATCGAAAATCGTTCGCCGAACGCCAAACATCTGCTGCAAAAACTTTTCCCGCACACCGGAAATTCGTATTGCATCGGCGTCACCGGCGCGCCGGGAACAGGGAAAAGCACCCTGGTGGACCGCATGGCCGCCTATTACCGCGCGAAACGGCAAACCGTCGGCGTGATTGCCGTTGATCCGTCGAGCCCGTTCACCGGCGGCGCGATTTTGGGCGATCGCATTCGCATGCAAGGGCACGCGTCGGATAGCGGCGTATTCATTCGCTCCATGGCGACGCGCGGCTCGCTCGGCGGATTGTCACAGGCGGCGAGTGACGCTGCGTTGTTGCTCGATGCCGCGGGCAAGAAGTATGTCCTGATAGAGACCGTCGGCGTTGGACAGGGCGAAGTGGAAATTGCGCGCCTCGCTGATTGCACGCTGGTAGTTCTGGTGCCGGGTATGGGCGACGATGTGCAGAATTTGAAAGCCGGCGTCATGGAAATCGCGGATGTTTTCGTGCTGAATAAAGCGGATCGCGAGGGCGCGGACCGCTTCGAGCAGCAATTGCGCGCGATTTTACAGCTTGTTCCAGAACGCGATGGATGGAAGCCGCCCATTGTGCTCACGGTTGCCACGGAAAATAAAGGAATCGAGGAACTGGCGCGGCAGATCGGGCGATTCCGCGCGCATTTTGCGGAGCGCCGCGGCAGAAATGCAAGAGAAAATGCCCTATGGAAGGAGCGCATTATCAATTTGCTCAGAGAACAACTGACACAAAGAGTTGTGGATAGCGTGGTTAAAGACGGAAGCCTGGAGCGTTTTGCGGCGGAAGTCGCCAACAGGCATCGCGATCCATATTCCGTAGTCGCGGAAATTATGAAAAAAACTGGCTCGGAGGTTTCTCATTGAGACTCGGTGATTTGGAATTCATCGTATTGACTGACGGCACGCTGCGGCTGGACGGCGGCGCGATGTTCGGCGTGGTGCCGAAACCGATGTGGGAGAAAAAAGCGCGCGCCGATGAGCGCAATCGCATTGTGCTGGCCATGAATTGCCTGCTGATTCGCGCCGCGGGCAAAACAATTTTGGTGGAAACCGGCGCGGGCGATAAATGGGACGCCAAGCGCCGCGATATCTATGCGTTTGAAGGCTCGCCCAGACTGCCTGAACAATTGGCGCAGCACGGAGTGAAACCACCAGATGTGGATATCGTCATCAACACGCACTTGCACTTCGACCACTGCGGATGGGATACGCGGCTCGCGGATGGAAAGGCGCGGCCCACTTTTCCAAATGCAAAATATATTGTCCAGCGAAAAGATTTCGAGCACGCCAGGAATCCAAGCGAACGCGACCGCGCCAGCTTTATGCTGGACAATTATATGCCGATTGAAGAAGCGCGTCAGTGGGAGTTGTTGGACGGAGAAAAGCAAATTGTCGCGGGCGTCAGTGTTTTTCCGGCGCCGGGGCACACGCACGCGATGCAATGCGTGAAACTGGAAAGTGGCGGGAAGACGGCGATTTTTCTCGCCGACCTGATACCGACCACAGCGCATCTGCCGCTCGCGTGGATTATGGGTTTCGACTTATTTCCGCTGACCACGCTTGAAAACAAAAAGAAAATGTTGCCGCAAATTGCGCGCGGCGGCTGGCTGGCCCTTTTTGCACATGATACGAAGGTGCGCGCCGCATATTTGCGGGAGCGCGATGGCGCGTTCGAGGCAGAGCCGGTCGCCATTGATTAGCGTCGAGCAACGCCCAGTCAAAATTATTTCTGAGGCGAATCGGTGAAAACGCGAAGCAGCGTTCGAAGCAGTAACGCAAAAGCGCAGGCCAAGGTTGGAATCATCGGCGGCAGCGGCCTTTACGCAATGGCCGGGCTTGCGGACGCGCGTGAAGCGCGCGTGCGCACGCCATTCGGCGAGCCGTCGGACGCGTTCATGCTCGGCACCCTCGAAGGCCATCGCGTCGCCTTCCTTGCGCGGCACGCGCGCGGCCATCGCATTTCGCCCAGCGAAATCAATTATCGCGCAAATATTTTCGCGATGAAATCTCTGGGCGTTGAGCAAATTTTGTCGGTGAGCGCCGTGGGCTCTCTCCGCGAGGATTTGCATCCGCTGGAATTTCTCATCGTAGACCAGTTTTTCGACCGCACACGCGGACGCATCGCAACTTTCTTTAGCGACGGAATCGTCGCGCACGTAGGATTCGACAAGCCGACGTGTCCCCGCCTTTCCCAAACAATCGCGCGCGCCTGCGAACGCATCGGCGTCCCTGTTCACCGAGGCGGAACTTATGTCTGCATGGAAGGCCCGCAATTTTCCACGCTCGCTGAATCGAATGCGTATCGCAAAATGGGTTTCGACGTGATCGGCATGACCAATTTGACGGAAGCGAAGCTCGCGCGCGAAGCGGAAATTTGCTACGCATCGATTGCCATGATCACGGACTACGATTGCTGGCATCCGGGACACGATTCCGTCTCCGTGCCGGACATCATCAGCAATCTCAACAGAAACACGGCGAACGTCCAGAAAGTGCTCCGCGAAACGCTGCGCGCTCTCGCCCCGGCGGACGAATGCAAATGCGGTTCCGCATTGGCGCACGCGATTCTGACCAACCGCAAAATGATCTCCGCGGCCACTAGGCGCCGCCTTGGCCCGCTCATCTCAAAATATATTTCCTGAACAGGAGAACTCGCACATGTCTTTGCTCGTGGTCGGTTCCGTCGCGTTCGACGCGTTGCAAACTCCGTTTGGAAGCACGGACCGCACCATTGGCGGCGCCGCGACGTATTTTTCGCTGGCGGCGAGCCTGCTGGCTCCCGTGCGCCTCGTTGCCATAGTCGGCGACGACTTTCGCGCGCAGGAAGAGTCCGTTTTTTATGGACGCAAAATTGATTTGCGCGGCCTCGAGCGCGCCCCGGGGAAAAGTTTTTTCTGGTCGGGCCAGTACAGCGATGATTTGCGCACCCGCAAAACGCTCGCGACAGAACTCAATGTGTTTGCATCGTTTCAGCCAAAGCTGCCGCAGGCTTATCGCGATTCCGCATTCGTTTTTTTGGGCAATATTGACCCGGCGCTACAACGGCACGTCCTCAGCCAGATGCGCCGCAAACCGAAACTCGTTGCGCTTGACACCATGAATTATTGGATCGCCGGAACGTCGAAAGAGCTGGCCAAGACGCTGCGCCTGATCGACGCGCTGCTCATCAACGATGAAGAGGCCGTGCAACTCGCCGGCGAGCATAACTTGCTGCGCGCCGTCAGACGCATTTTCAGCATGGGGCCAAAAGCCATCGTCGTGAAGCGCGGCGAATACGGCGCCATGCTGTTTCATCGCGACGCGATTCTGGCCATGCCCGCTTATCCGCTCGAAAATGTGCACGATCCCACGGGCGCGGGAGACAGCTTCGCCGGCGGATTCATGGGCTACATTGCGCGAAGCAAGAAGACCGATCACTCCTCTCTGCGCCGCGCCATGGTCTACGGTTCGGTATTAGGCAGCTTCGCGGTTGAAAAGCTCGGCGTCGAACGCCTCCGCACCATTACAAAACGCGAAGTGGAAACGCGCGCGCGCGCCCTCGTTCGGATGACAAATATCCGGCTTTGAGTAAGGGTGGTAGTGAACTAATCGGATGCGTTCGATTTTCTCCCGCTAGACTCTTTCGAAGTTTTTTCCTATCCTCGGTTTTGGCACATGCCCATTGCTGTTAAGCCGCCGCCTCTCGAATCCGGAAACGCTGTGCGCATTGTTGCTCCTGCAAGTCCTGTGGACGAGGAGCCTCTGCGCCGTGGCTGCACCGAGCTCGGTCGATTGGGCTTTCAGAGCAAGTGGGATCCGCGCGTGTTGGCGCGTCAGGGATATTTTGCCGGCTCAGCCGAAGAGCGGCTCGCCAAACTCCTCATGGCGCTCGACGAGAATTCTTCGCAGGCGGTTTTTTGCGCGCGTGGCGGCTACGGCTCAGGATATTTGCTCGAGCATTTGGAGCCGCGCCACCTCAAAACTCCCAAAGCGCTGGTCGGTTTCAGCGACATCACCCTGTTGCATCTTTTTTTGTGGCGCAAAAAGCGCTGGGTGACTTTTTACGGGCCTATGGTCGCCGCGGGACTCGATAAAGGCCCGAATGCAACCGGCGGCTACGATTTGCAATCGTTCCAGCAAGCATTGATGCAGGCCAATCACGGCTGGAAAGTGGACCTTCGCGGCGAAACGCTTTTTTTTGGGCAGGCGGAGGGAATTTTGCTAGGAGGATGCCTCACGCTGGTCGAGGCCACTTTGGGCACGCCCTGGGAAATTCAAACGGCCGGGACGATTTTGCTGCTCGAGGATTGCGGTATGAAGCCATATCAAGTGGATCGCGCGCTCATTCATTTGCGTCAGGCGGGAAAATTCAAAGGCGTGCGCGCCGTCATCCTCGGCGAATATCCGCAGTGCGACACTCCAACGGGCAGCCCCACAGTGCGCGAAGTTTTCGAGCGCCTTCTCGGCCCGCTGAAAATTCCCGTGGTTTGGGGCGCGCCCATCGGTCACACGCCGCGCGCCATGCTCACCGTGCCGCTGGGTGTTCGAGCCAGGCTCGTGGCGCAGGGCAGCGGCCGCCTCGAAATTTTGGAAGCGGCGTGCGGCTCCATTGAAATTACCGTTGCCACCAGCAGGAAAGGAAAACGAAAACGTCGCTCCTAAAACAATCTCTCGATCGCATCCACCTGCTAGGGATCGGCGGCGCGGCCATGGCGCCGCTGGCGGGAATGCTGAAGGAGCGCGGCTATACGGTCTCCGGCTCTGATACGAATGTGTATCCGCCCGCGTCCACTCTGCTATCGTCCCTGCACATTTCCTGGAACGACGGCTTTCGCGCGGAAAATTTGACGCCGCCGCCCGATCTTATCGTTGTTGGAAATGCGATTTCGCGCGGCAACGCCGAGTTGGAGGCGGCCCTCGACGCGAAAATTCCATACTGGTCCATGCCGCAAGTGCTGCAGGAATTGTTTTTGCCTGGACATACCTCGATTGTCGTCGCCGGAACCCACGGCAAAACCACCACCACCGCGATGCTCGCCTGGATTTTGCACCTTGCCGGCAGGAAGCCTGATTTTTTGGTTGGCGGCGTCGTGCCGAATTTCGGCGACCGCAGTTACGGCCTCGGCGGCGGCGAAGAATTTGTGCTTGAAGGCGATGAGTACGACTCCGCCTATTTCGACAAGCAGCCGAAATTCCTGCACTACTTTCCGGACGAATTGATCCTCACTTCGCTCGAATTCGATCACGCCGACATTTACGAAAATCTCGCAGCGATTGAATTGCAATTCCAGCGCTTGGTCAATCTGGTCCCGAGGCGCGGAAAGCTTTTCATCTGGGGCGAATCGGAGAATCTTGCCGCCTGCGCGAAAAAAGCATTTTGTCCCGTGGAAACTTATGGCCTCGCGCCTCAAATGGACTGGCACGCGGGAGACATCGAATGGCGCGACGGCATGACCCATTTTCGCGTGGGCCATCGCGGCAGGGAAGTCGCGCGCATTCGCATTCCCGCTGCAGGCCGTCATAACGTCATGAACGCTCTTGCCTGCGTCGCGCTTGCTTTCGGACGCGGCGCCGACCGCGAAGCTATCGAAAAGGCGCTTGCGGAATTTCAGAATGTGCGCCGCCGCATGGAAATCAAAGGCGACGTCAACGGCATTCTTGTCGTAGAGGATTTCGCGCATCATCCCACGGCCATTCGCATGACCATTGAAGCCGCTCGCTCGCTGTGGCCCAGGCGCCGCTTGTGGGCCGCGTTCGAGCCTCGCTCGAATACCATGCGCCGCCGCATTTTCGCCGAAGCCCTGGCGGATTCGCTCGCTTTGGCCGACGGCGCGTTGCTCGGCCCGGTGAATCGCGCGCAATTGCTCTCCGACGAAGAGCGCCTCGACCCGCAGCGCGTGATGGCGGCGATCCGCGCGAAAGGCAAAACTGCAGAAGCCTTTGCATCCGCGGCTGAAATCAACGAATATCTCTCCGGCGAGTTGCGGCCCGGCGATGTCGTGCTGGTTATGTCCAATGGTAGCTTCGACGGCCTTTCATCGCTGCTGACGCAAACATTGCAAAACCGAACCGCCGTTCACAAATCATGACTCTGCCAAAACCTAAAATGGAAGCCCGCTCAGTCCGCTTGTTTCTGGTCGTTTTCTTCGCGACGCTCGCCTTCGCGAAAAATGCCAGTGCCACAATTCGCTACACCGTTTCGCTGGCGCAGCCCGAGCAGCACATTTTTCATGTGACCATGGAAGTGCCCAACGCCGGGCGCGATTTAATCGTTGCCATGCCCGCATGGAACGCCACTTACGACATCCGCGATTTTGCCTTTCGCGTCACCGAAGTGCGGGCCTTCGGCAGCGCCTGCACTTTCAACATCCACTGCGCTGGACCGATTTGGTCGCTGCACATCGAAAAACTCGACAAGCAAACCTGGAGAATCACGAACCCCTCCGGCGGAAATAAGAATCTGGGCAACGTAACCATCACGTATCAGGATTATTGGAATGATCCCGGCCCGTTTAATTCGCAACTCAATTCCCATCACGCTTTTTTGAATCTCGCCGAAGTCCTGTTCTACATTCCCACGCGCCGGAACGAGCAATCCGAAGTGAGCTACACAAATCGGCCGCCGAACTGGCGTGTTGCCGAAGAATTGCCGGCTGGCAACTCGGCAAACACTTTTTCGGCGAGCAGTTACGACACGCTAGTCGACGCTCCCGCCGAAATCGGCGCGTTTCAGGAATTCCATTTCAGCGTGGGGAGCGCCAGCTATCGCGTCATCGTGGATGGCAAAAATTGGGACGAAAGCGAGCTGCGCAGCACGCTCAAAAAAATCGTCGCCTACGAAACCGGCATGATGCGCGACGTGCCCTACAAGGAGTACACCTTCTTTTTTCACTTCGGTCCGTACAGCGAAGCCGGCGGCGGAGGAATGGAGCACGCCAATTGCACGGCCATTGCCGTGCCTTCAGGCGACGTCGCGCCCAGTGTCTCCGCGCACGAATTTTTCCATCTGTGGAACGTCAAGCGCATCCGCCCGCAAACTCTGCAGCCGGTGGACTTCACCAAAGAAATGTGGACGCGCGCGCTGTGGTTCGCCGAGGGCGTCACCAGCACCTACGCTTCCTTCACCATGGTGCGCACGGGCCTGTGGTCGCGCGAACAGTTCTACGACGACCTCGCGCGCCAGTTCACCACGCTCGAAGCTCGGCCCGCGCACCTCTGGCAGAGCGCCGAGGAATCCAGTCTCGACACTTGGCTGGACAAATACGATTATTACGACGAGCCGCAGGTCAGCATTTCGTATTACAACAAGGGCCAAATTCTCGGCGTGATGCTCGACCTCGCCATTCGCGACGCCACTGACAATCGCAAATCCCTCGATGACGTCATGCGCGCGATGGATCGCGATTACGCCCAGCGCGGCCGTTTCTACGACGACAGCGCCGGCGTCGAGCAGGAAGCCGAAAAAGTTTCCGGCCGCAGCTTCAAGGAATTTTTCGCCGATTACGTCGCCGGAACAAAGGAAATTCCGTACGACAAATTTTTGAACGCTGCCGGCCTGCAAACGCAAGCGCAGCCGCGCCAAATCGCCGCTCTCGGGTTCCAGATTTCCCGCGGCATCGGCCAGCCTCCGCAAATTTCCTCGATCGATCCGGGCAGCGGCGCGGAAAAGGCGGGCGTGCAATCCGGCGACGTGCCGGTCCAGCTCGATGGCCAGCCATTTGGACGCGCCACCATGCGCTTTTTATTCCAGCACAAGCCCGGCGACACGGTCACGCTGCGCGTCCAGCGCAACGGCGCGGAAAAGGAATTTTCGTTTCCGCTCGCCGAACAAACGGTGCAGAGCTACACCATTTCTGAAATTCCCAGCGCCACCGCGCGCCAAAAGCGCATTCGCGAAGGCCTGCTGCGAGGAACTACCGATTAACCCGAGTCGGTGGCATTAGGCGCTATGCAACCGCTTTGGTTTTTCGTCAGGGCACGGTTTCAACCGTGCCGATCAGCCTCGCGAATTCAACGCGGCTTTAGCCGCTGAGGTAAATCGAGGCCATTCCGAGCGGATGCGGCCAGCATCCAGCGAGGAATCTGCATTTTTCCGCGCAATTTCACCACGCAACGAAACTCTTTCTGCTATTTTTAACGCGATGATTCGCACCATCATCGGCGTCAGCTTCCTGACGCTCTTCATCCTCATCGCCGGCTTGCCGGTGATTGCTTTTTCCGCGCTCACCGGCAGCAGCGACGTTCTTTATCGCTTGGGGAAGTGGGGAATCGGCGTTTCCATGCGCCTCGCCGGCGTGCGCGTGCGCGTCGAAGGCCTCGAGAACATTCCCGCTGGCGTCTGCGTTTTCGCCGCCAATCACGTCAGCAATCTTGACCCGCCCGCCGCGCTCATTGGCGTTCCGCGCCGCATTTCCTTCCTCGCCAAAAAGGAAGTCTTCAAAGTTCCCATCGTGCGCACCGCGCTGCGCCTCGGAAAAATCGTTCCCGTGGACCGCGAGCACACCGAAGCGGCCATTTCCAGCATTGATCACGCCGTCGGCATTCTCCTCGAAGGCATTTCCTTTTTCGTTTTTCCCGAAGGCACGCGCAGCAAAGACGGCCGCATGAAGCCCTTCAAGAAAGGCACATTCATCATGGCCATTCAGGCCCGCGCGCCGGTCGTGCCCGTTTCCATTCTGGGCAGCCGCGAACGCATGCGCAAAGGCTCGCTCTCGACCGTCCCCGGCGAAATTCTGCTGCGCTTCGGCGCGCCCATCGCCA
Organism: Candidatus Acidiferrales bacterium; assembly: GCA_035933545.1. Lineage (GTDB taxonomy): Bacteria > Acidobacteriota > Terriglobia > Acidiferrales > UBA7541 > DAHUXN01. Next base: position 19,188 of record DASYYQ010000054.1, read on the forward strand.
CCACGTCCTACACCGTGGACCAGCGCGACCAACTCCTCGAACGCGTCCAATCCGCCGTCGCCGCCGGGTTGCAGCAAGCCCCGCGCTAAAAACCCGTCACATTTACCCTCGCGTGACGTCCACGAACAATGTTATTCTCTTAAGCCGGGTGCCCCATGCTCGCCTTTTGAGCGTGGGGACTTGCCGCCCCCGCTGACTTGGGCTCGTAGGGGCGCTGCTTGCCGCGCCCGTCCCCATAAATGACAAAGCCGCCCAAGGCGGCCTTGCACTTCTCCTGCGCCGAATTGTCTGGACGGCTCTCCAGCCGCAAACCATATATACAACGAAGAGTTAACAATGAAATCAAGGAAAATCATTGAAATTCGAACATGATATGCTCCGGCCCGAAGCGAGTGGGACAATACTCTCATAAATCACCGTAGCAGATCGGACGGAGGCATGGCGAGCGCTGATACTCAACACGACCCTGAGTACGTCGAGTGGAGAAGGGAGATGGAGTGTATAAAACAGAAGATCGCCAAGAAGGGCGCGCACGATCTCAAGAGACTTGAGCGCGCCGGAGTGCCCCGCGAGATAAGCCTCGAACTCCTGGCACTTACTGCGGCTCGCGATGACGCCATGATTCAGGTCATGCGGAGGAGAAGGGATAAGCTGAAGAGTCTAGCGGGCCGCATGGAGAGAATTGGTCATGACCTGCAGGAGGCCGTGAACGATCCCCTAATGCGGATGGCCTTCTGGGTGTATTACGAAGCGTTTGGCGCGATCCTCGGGATGAAAGAGCCGAAGTCTTGGACGTGGAAGGATGCCGATCCTGGGGCATTCCTGGGTCCCTCTACGATGCGCGTTTTCGCAAAGATGTTTCGAGAAGAGGCAAAGAAATTCTCGATTTTCTTGAGGAGATACGGGCGGGCAGACTCTCGGCAGGGAGTGGGATTACTGCTGCTAAGGGTCTATTTGCTCCGGATAAGGCGAGAAGGTGATAATCTTCGCGCCGGTCGGCGCTTCGTCAAATTAACACCGAAACGCGGACCGGATCAACTCGATGCGGTCGCGCGCCTGCTCACGGATGCTTTTGAAGCTGCTGGCGTCAACAAGTCCGGGGCTCCCCGAAGTGCTTCAGGGCATGTTGCTAAACAACCGAACGAGTACTTCTCGGCAGAAGGCCTGAGTCAGGTCTGGCGGCGCGTCGGCTACCGCATGTTGTTGATCTTTTTCAAGAATGCAGGAGCTCTCGAACGGGTTTCGCCGGGAGGGACAAATGAGGCAAATGAGGCTGCGGCTGCAATGTCACGTTTCGGTGCAACAAGCGGTCGAGTTCCACGCGATGAGGCCTCCTCCGACACTTCGAGCCAATAAATTTTCGTCGAAGTGTTGGCGCGGACTGAGTCTCGGCACCGCATCCTTACAGCATGAGATCTCACAGGGTCAGGCTGCGGCGCTTCGGCGAGTTAAGGCTGTTCTTGCAGATTTCCGCTCGCCCGCCCTGTGCCAAGCCCAGGATTGTTCTTCTCGCTTACCTGCGTTTAGCGACAGTGATAGCATCCTGGGCGGGCGCGTACCTGCCCCCCATTTGGCACGGAGACAATCAAATGAGCGACTTGGCCTGGATTGCATTAGCGGTCGTTTTCGGGGCGTTTGTTCTGGAGTGGAAGTTGGGGGACATCCAGAAGGAGTTCAAAGAGCTGATGCATGAGCGAGACGGACGGCTAGATGAAAAGCTCGATGCAGGCTTGCAGCAGATGGAGGAGGCCGTCGATCAGCTAGACAGAATCGCAGGAATTCTTGGAGGCATGCTGGCAGAAATACCTCATCTACCTTCAAGAGGCGATCCTTATCTCGATGCCATGAGGCGCCGCGAGAAGTGACAAGTGCGTGGCATGCGACTACTTTGACCGGGCACGTCGTGCGCAGGAACATCCGCGCAAAAGGAAGGAATCGTTTGTGGCTGCGGTTCGGCATGGCTAAAGCCATGCCCCGAGAAGGCAATAGGTTGCGTGCTTCGAGCGCGAATGCGGCGGCCCGATAAAGCCGGTTGGCCTGCACGGGATTAATTATAGGTTGCGCAGAAGCTGCGGGCGCTCGACGCCCTTGTGCGTTGCGACGGCTTTCAGGATGGCGCTTAGCGTGCCGAGCCTCAGGTTCTTGTGCGCTGGAATCGCAATCCGCTGATGCGAGGGGATCTCGGTCTCAAGAACGATGTGGCTTCCGACCTGATGCACTACTCGATAGCTCCAATCGCGGCAGAGGAGCCGGACTAAATCCTCTCCGCTGAGGTCGCGGGGGATTTTCATCCGTTGGCCAGGATTTCGTCGCGGACGAGATGCAGGCGAATCGCGGACGGGGCTGGCTTGCGTTCGAAGAAAAAGGCAGAGACGGCTTCCTTGACGTTCTTTCTGAGGGCGCTCCAGTCGTCGGCTTGAGTGAAGATGGGCTCGCTTAGGCATTCGGCGACAAACCCGCCGTCGGCCTCCTGAGTCACTTCGAAAACGATTTCGCTCATGGGAGTAGGTTATGCCACTGGAGGCCAATAGACAAGTAGTGCGCGTCCGGCGCGTGCCGGCCTCAGAAAGGCGGTGAAGCGCCGGCGGAGTGTGGGTTTGTTCTTAGCGATTACGAAACTCTAGGCCGATCGGCGCCGCGGAACGACGCAAACCAAAAAGGCAACAGCAGATTCCTCGTCGGATGCCCGTCGCATCCTCGCTCGGAATGACAGCAACCGCGCGTCGGCCTGAAAGCCGCCACTACAGCTTCGCGCTGGGCGCACATCCCGGGAAGCCCGTAACCCAGTGAGATCACTTCAGGCCGATAAGGCCCGCCTGAGGGGAGATTTTGAAACTTCGGGCGGCGATTCGTCGAAAAAGCCGTTTTTACGAAACGAACTATGCTACGTCCCACGCAATGAGATATTTAGCATTTTTTACATACCGCTTTTTAGGGGGTTCAGTACCGACCTAGTACCTACTCTTAGAGGGACCCTCAGCCCCTCTTCAGCCGCGCGACTTCCTTCTCCAGCGCCCGCACCGCGCTCTGTAGTTCCGGCAGTCGGCGGTAGACGCCGGTGGCGCGGAGCCAAATCTTATTTTCAAACGCCGGCGAGCCGGAATAGACCGCGCCAGCGGGCACGTCGTGCGAAACAGCGCTTTGCGCCGTCAGCACCGCGCCGTCACCGATGTGAAGATGTCCCGCGGCGGCGGATTGTCCGGCCATGATGCAGCGATTGCCAATGACGGATGAGCCGGCGAGTCCGACCTGGCCGCACAACAGCGTGTCTTCGCCAACGGTGCACGCGTGTCCAACCTGGACGAGATTGTCGATTTTCGCGCCGCGGCGAATGCGCGTCTCGCCGACGGTGGCGCGGTCCACGGCGCTGTTGGCCTGAATCTCGACGTCGTCTTCGATAACGGTGATGCCGGCCTGCTGCATCTTGTGCCAACTGCCGTTTTTTTCGCGCGCGAAGCCGAAACCGTCGCCGCCGACGACGACTCCGTTCTGCAAAATGACGCGATGGCCGATGCGGCAATTCTCGCGGACGGCGGCGTGGCTGTGCGCGAAAAAATCGTCGCCGATGCGCGCGCCGCGATAAATGGTCACAAAGCTGTGCAGCACAGCGCGGGAGCCGATGGTGACGTCGTCATCTATAAAACAAAATGGCCCGATGTGCGCGTCGGGCGGCACTTTGGCTGACTTTGACACGACTGCGCTGGGATGAATGCCCGGAGCGTAGCGCGGCGGCTGGTAAAAAAGTTCGATGGCGTAGGCGAAGGCGAGATAAGGATCGTCGGCGCGCAGCATGGGCAAGGGAATGCCTTTTTCGTCGCGATTGACGATGATGGCGGAGGCGCGCGTCTTGTTGGCTTCAGGGCGATAGCGGCGATTGGAGAGAAAGGTGAGCTGGCCCGGCTGG
>DASYYQ010000062.1:0-4885 GCA_035933545.1 Candidatus Acidiferrales bacterium
ACTGGCGATTCCGGAAACGAGCGCGCTGCCATCGCCTTCGATTTTTGCGTTCAGATATTTCGCCAGGTCTTGCGCTGTGATTTTCATTTGCCTCTCCCAAAATTTTGCGAGAATTTCGCCCTTCGTGGGCTCGCACATTCATTCGCGATACAAGGAAGGCTCGCCGGGCGGACGGTTTTTCCATCGTTTGTGCACCCACAGCCATTGGTCTGGATGCGCGCGAATGTAATCTTCGATGACTTTGGCGCAGCGCGCGGTGTTTTCGCGAATGTCGGCTTCCTCGTCATCGGTATGCAGCAAGGCGAGGGCGGGCTCGAATTTCAGGATGTATTTGCGCATTGTGTTATGCCAAAACAAAAATCCGGGAACGACTGCCGCTCCGGTGTGATGCGCGAGGCGAGCGAGGCCGGTGGTGGCGGACGCAGGAATGCCGAAAAAATCGACAAAAACGCCTTCGTCCACGGAAGTATTCTGGTCGGCCAAAATTCCGACCGTACCGGCGTCCCGCAGGACGCGCAACATGGTACGCGCAGAATTATTTTTTTCAATGGGCCGGTTGCCGGAAAGGCAGCGATAACGATTGACGAGCGCATCGACGCGCTCGTTCTCGATGGCGCGCACGAGAAAGGACAACGGCTGGCCGTACAGCGCCTGCGCAAAGGGCGCCAGTTCCCATGCGCTCATGTGACCGGTCAAAAAAATCACGCCGTGGCCGCGCAGCCGCGCCGCTTCAAAATTCTCGAAACCTTCGCGAGCAACAAGTTCGCGGATGTTTTCCGGAGTCAGCTTGGGGAAATGCGCGAACTCTGCCGCCATCCATCCCAAATTTTGGGTCATGCGGCGAATCGCGGCGCTGCGCTGCGCATCTGTCCAATCCGGGAACGCGAGCCGCAGATTCGTCATCGCCGCACGGCGCAATTTTGGAAAGCACCACAGCAGCAATCGCGCCAGCGCCGCCGAAAAGGCGCGGGCCATGCTTCGCGGCAGAAGCCCGAGGAATTTCAGAATTACCAGAACCGCGGCATATTCGCACCATTCGCGCATTCCTTTCGGCATGGAGCGCCATTCTGTCACAGTCGTTTTCCGCGAACCAGTCCAGGCTGCAGGGGTGCGCTCATCTCTGCTACACTTCCGCGGCGTGGCTCACAAACGTCGTTCCTCTCTGCCCATCATATTTGTGGCGATCATCGTTGCGGGAATCCTGGCGATTGGTCTTTTCTTCAGTGGCCTTTCAGCGATTGGCTTGACCGGCCCGGACGAGCCGCGCTACGCGTGGATCGCGCGAGCGATGGCGTTCACCGGCGATTGGATTACGCCAAAGCTCTACGGCCATCCGTGGTTCGAAAAGCCGGCGCTTTACTACTGGAGCGCGGCGATCGGATTCAAATTTCTGCGTTCGCCGGAATGGGCGGCGCGACTGCCGTCAGCGGTTGCCGCGCTAATCGCCGCCTGCACAATGGTCGTGCTTGGCTTCTGGCGCTATGGCGCAAGAACCGCGCTGGCGGTGCTTTTGATTTTTCCAACGTGCGTGGGCGTGATTGCCTTCTCGCGCGCTGCGGGGCCAGACATGCTTTTCACTGCGGCGCTGGCGCTGGCGATGTTCTCTGCAGCAAGCATCGCGGAAAAGTATGACGCCTTTCCGGCTGACCCACTGCGGCGAAGGCCGAGCGACAGGCTCGAGTTGACTCTACTGGGCGCGTGGCTGGGAGTGGCCACGCTGGCGAAGGGCCCGGCGGCGGTTGTCCTCGCCGGCGGCAGCGTCCTGCTGTGGGCCATCGCCACTCGAAAACTGAAGATTGCGATTCGCATGGTGCATCCGCTGGCGATTTTGTCGTTCGCGATTGTGGCGCTTCCGTGGTACGTGCTGTGTGCGCGCGCGAATCCGGATTTCTTCCGTGTGTTCATCGTCGAACATAATTTTCAGCGCTATCTGACGCCCATGTTTCAACATCCCCAGCCATTCTGGTTTTTCGTGGCCGTCATTTTGCTGGGCACGCTGCCGTGGACAGCGTTTCTGATTGGAGCGGCGTTTGACGGCGTGCGGATCTTCCGCGACGGGTCATGGCGGAGCTCCGCCGGATTGTTCATCGCGTGCTGGGCAATTTTTCCGACGATATTTTTCAGTTTTTCGCAGTCCAAGCTGCCGGAGTACATTTTGCCAGCGTTTCCAGCGCTGGCGCTATTGATGGCGCAGTCGTTTGTCTGCGCCATGGAACACGCACCGCGGAAAGCGCAATGGATGGGCGTGGTGACCGGAACAATGTGGGTGGTTCTGGGCGTCGCCGGCGCGATCGGGTTCCATCGCCTGCCGATGTACACGGCGCTCGACCGCGAACAAATTGCCAGCCTGGCGATGAGCTGCTTGTTGATCGGGGTGGCCGTGGGAGCGCTGATTGAAGTGGTGAGCTTGTGGCGCAAATTGTGGCTTGTGATTGCACTGAGCGCGCTGGCATGCGCAGGCCTGGTGTTCCTGGCGGAAGCGCGCGTTTTGCCGGAACTCGATGCGCTGCTTTCGACGCGGCCCATGGCCCGCGACATCATCGCCATTGCTCCCGGCGCGCCGATTTATTCGTTAGGCGATGTAAACCGCGACTGCACGTACGGCTTGCAGTTTTACTTGCAGCGCGATTCCCTGCCGGAGTTCAATCCCAAAATTCCGGGCGAGCATTACGTTTTGATGACGTGGGGAGGCGACATGAAGCTCAACGACATGGGGGTGCTCCATCGAAAAATCGTTGCGCGGTTCCTGCCGTACTGCTGGATTGAATCCATAGGAACTGAGTCCGCGCCGCCGAAAAGCTCTCCTTGAGCCAACCTCATTGCGGCGACTGGCCAGTGGGCGGCAGACTCTCGAGGAAGAAAGTTACGATGCGGTCTTCGTAAGCGCGGCGGCCTTCATCGCTCATTTCTGAATAGCTCATAGGATAGGCAGCCACCTGCTTGGGAGGCGGCGCGGCCTGATAGATGCGCGCGGTCTCACGCTGCAAATCCGGCCGGTCAGCAGATTCGATGAACAACTTCGGAATGCCTTGCAACCGGCCCACGGCTCCCAGTAAAGGAGGGGCATTGCGATCGTCACGCGTGATCATATGAAATCCGAACAGGGAGAAAGTTTTGACCAGCGGCAGGCCGCCGAGTCCGGAATGCCCGAGTTGAATGGTTAAAAAATCCGACGGATCGTCATAAACGGAGTCAACCGCGAGGGCTTCGATGCGCGGATCCAGGGCCGCTGCGGAAATGGCCGCGTAGCCACCGAGGTCCATTCCCCATAGTCCGAATCGCGTGCGATCGATATCGTCACGCTGCGCCAGGCCGCGAATGGCCGCCAGAAGCTGCTGCGTTTCGCTGTAGCCTAGATCGGTGTGTCCCGGCACGGAACCGTGGCCGGCAAAATCGAAAAGGAAAACATTGAACTGATGCTCTTGAAAAGCTGTGGTGAGCGTCAGAACGTCCGCGCGCTGCGCGCCGTAGCCGTGACACAAAATAATCGTGGGAGCATGAAGCAGGCCGGGGAAGAACCATCCTTCGCGGCTGCCCTGGCCGGGCACATCGAATTTATAAGTGGTGGGATGACCCATGAGCAGGGTGACGTCCACGCTGGCGGGGCTGCGGGGAGGATCTAGAATTTGATAGAGGGAGTATCCCGCGACCGTGGCCACAGCGAGAAAGACAAATAGCACGAGGGCGAGAAGAAGGCCCCCGGCGCGCAGCAAGTGCGCATACGACCGTTTGAACTTGGGCGGTGGGTTCATGGCCGAACAGTTTTTTTTACGGCTCTTTTTACGTCGGCGGCGAAGTGTAGCACAGTTCTCTGCATGCTTCGGACGCGGGCACTTATTTGGTTACTAACGTTTTGTAGTCACAGAGTGTTCGGCGCTCTCTCCGTTGGCCCTCTTGCTCGCGGGACGCTATAATCACTGGAACTGAGGCTAAATAGACCGCTTATGCAGATTTTGGATCTGCGACAAGTCCATTCGCGCGCTTTGCAGCCATTGTTTCAGGAAGAGGTGGAGCACTGGCGCAAAGAACTCCATTGGGACTATCGGGCATCGCAGCAACTGATCCGCAAGTTTATTGATTCGCACTCGCTCGCCGGTTACGCCGCTTTTGAGGACAAGCAGCCCATCGGCTACGGTTTTTACGTTTTCGAAGAGCAAAAAGGACTAATCGGCGGGCTGTTTGCTTCGCCGCAACACGAACAAATTGAAACCGGCAAGAAGCTGCTGCTGGAGATGCTCGCGGCTCTTCGCGAAACGCCGTTCATCGAGCGCATTGAGGCGCAGTTGATGCCCTTCGGCACGGCGCTGGACGATGTGTTGAAGGAGCAGCGCTTCCGGCTGCAGCGCCGCCTGTTCATGCTTGCCGAGCTTCCTTTAAGAGCGGCGATTCGCCCGCAAATGCAGGATGGATTGCGTTTGCAGCCATGGGCCGACAAGTACATGGAGGCGTGCGCGCGGCTGATTCAGCGCGCTTACACCGATCACGTGGACAGCGAAATCAACGACCAGTACCGCACGGAAATCGGGGCGACGAAATTCCTGCGCAATATTGTGCTGCTGCCCGGTTGCGGCCAATTTTGCCCGGAGGCTTCGTTCCTCATTCGCAGCGGGCCCACGGAACCGCCGATTGGCATGGTGCTGACGTCCACGGTGGCGGCGGGCGTGGGGCACACGACGCAAATCTGCGTGCTTCCGGGCTATCAAAGAAATGGTTTGGGGCGCCGGCTGATGGAGTCGTCGCTCGCCGCTCTGCAAAATCACGGCTATCGCGCGCTGACGCTCACCGTCACCGCAACGAACGCAAATGCCGTCCGGCTCTACGAAAATCTTGGCTTTCGAACGATAAAGAGTTTTGCGGCGGGCGTCTGGCAGCCGTGAAGCCTACT
>DASYYQ010000085.1:0-6231 GCA_035933545.1 Candidatus Acidiferrales bacterium
CCAGTAACCAGGGCGGTCATCAAGATGGGTGCGAGGCGTTCACTTGCGCCGCGAAGCGCCGTTTCCAAACCCCAGTTCATTCCTTCTTTATCCACGAGGTGTTCGTAGTGGGAGATCATCATGATGGAATTTCGCAGCGTGATTCCAAACAGGGTTACAAAACCAACGAGGGAGCCCAGTGAAAGAGTGCCGCCCGTGATTACGACAGCAAGAATACCGCCGACAAGCGCAAACGGCAGGTTCGCAAGGACGAGCAGCAGATTGCGGTGGTTTCCCATGATCACCGAAAGAAGAAGCACGATTCCGAGACCGGCCAGCAATGAATACGCGAGTAAGTCACGGCGGGACTGAGCCTGTGCAGCCGCCGTTCCCGCGAATTCAACGTAAGTCCCCGGTGGAAAGGACAATTTGGAGATGCGGCTTTTTGCTTCGGCTACAAAGGATGTCGGATCGCGCCCTTCCACATTGCACGTTACGGTTTGTACGCGCCGTGCGCCTTCATGCAAAATGATGTAGCGGCCGGAGGTTTCATAAATATCGGCAAGCTGCCGCAGCGGCACGTAGTTTCCGTCCGGACCTCGCAGAGGAAGCGCGCCAATTTCTTCAACGCTATCCCGTGCGGACGGCGCAAGAATCACGGACACGCCGAACACGCGATTCCCTTCGTAGACTTGACCGACAATGTCTCCGCCGAAGGCCGTTCGCACTACGTCGAGGACATGCACGGCATCGAAGCCCCAACGTGCAAGCTCATCCTTGCGCAGCCGGACGACTACCTGTGGCATCCCCGGCGGAGATTGGAGTTGAACTCCCGTAGCGCCTTTGATGCGGCTTAACGAGTGGGCAATTTCCTGCGCTTCATGGTCAAGCTGATCGAGATTATTGCCGAAAACATTGACCACGATCCCGCCCGTGAAGCCCGAGAGCGTCTCGTTAATGCGTTCGGTGAGAAAACTGTTTGCCGAGAATGTCGCGCCTGCAAACTGGGAAAGGGCCGCTCGGATTTTGTCCCGGGCAGCGTTCGCCTGCGATCCATTGAGAGCCTTAAAACTCACCTCAAATTCGCTGGAATGGGTTCCTGACGTGTCATCGCCAAGCTCGGCCCTTCCCACGCGCTGAGCTACCGAGCGCACGCCGGGAATCTTAAGAAGAGCCTGTGTGACCTGGTCGCCCAGGCGCAGCGATGTGCCAATGGACGTGCCCGGAACGGCGGTCATATGTACAGTAAGGTTTCCCTCTTGCAGGGTCGGCAAGAATGATCCCTCCAGGAAAGGGAGGATGGCAACGCCGAGAATAATTACTACGGTAACCGCTACGATCACCAGTCGCGGCGACTGTTCAACTTCCAGCAACAGTTTTCGGTAACCAGCTTTTGACCAATGAACAACGGGAGGCTCCTGAGGTGGAAGTTCACGGTTGCCAAGCAAGGGGAAGCAGAGCGCAGGCGTCACAGTCAGGGCCACACCCAATGAAGCCAGGATTGCCAGGATGTACGCCGTGCCAAGCGGCGCAAAGATGCGGCCCGCCAGGCCCGACATCGTAAGCACGGGAAAGAAAACCAGAATCACCGCAAACGTCGCGTAGACGACGGCGCTGCGCACTTCGATGGATGCATCAAACACCACCCGAAACACAGGTCGCGGAGATTCCGACGCGCGGTTTTCGCGCAACCGGCGATAGATATTCTCGACGTCAATCACGGCGTCGTCTACAACCTCTCCGATGGCGATGGCCAATCCGCCCAGGGTCATGGTGTTTAAGCTGAAGCCGAGTTTTTCCAGCACAATCACCGCGGCCAGAAGCGAAAGCGGAATGGCAGTGCAGGAGATGGCCGCAGTGCGCAGATTGAACAGGAACAGGAACAAAACCACGACAATCAGCGCCGCCCCTATGAGCAACGAGGATCGGACGTTAAGCAACGCTGTCTCGATGAAGTCAGCCGGGCGAAAAACATCAGGGTACATAATGATTCCCTGTCTCGACAGAGCCGGACCTAGCTCCGCGAGCCCTTGATCGAGACCCCGAGTGACTTCCAGGGTATTTGCACCATACTGTGAGGAAACCATCAGCATGAGTCCACGCTGGCCCCGGATCGAAGCTGCGCCAATGGGCGGAGCGGGCGCGTCAACCACGTGACCGATATCTCCCAGTGTGACGTTGGCTCCATTGCGATGGAACAGAACCGCCTTGGAGAGTTGGTCCGCCGTTATCGACTGGCCCTCAGTCTGAATTACGATGCGCTGGTTTGGCGTGTCAACAAAACCGGACCCGCGAATGCCTGTTGCCTCACGCGCAGCAGCGATGACGTCATCGACCGTTAGTCCGAACTGAATCAGTTTCTCGGGGATGAATTGAAGTTGGATTTGCCTCGGCTCTTCGCCGTAGATTGCTATCTTGGCGACCCCCGGCACTGCCAGGAGCCGTTGTTTGACTGTCCAGTCAGCGACCGTAGTCAGGTCCATCAAAGGATGGCCGGGCCACGTGAGCCCGATAGCCATCACGATACTGGTCGAAGAAGTAAGCGGCGTCATTACTGGCGTGTGGATTCCCGTGGGTAGCCGTCCGGCGAGCGTGGACAGCCGTTCGCCAACAACCTGCCGGTCGAGATAAATGTCACTGCTTGGACGAAATACCACTGTAATCACCGAGAGTCCCTGGACAGAACCTGAGCGGAGAGAATCAATTCCTGAGACGCCGACGATTGCGTTTTCAATCGGCTGCGTGACCAGGACTTCGACTTGTTCTGGAGCCAGTCCTGGCGCTTCCGTCTGAATTACCACCTCCGGCGGAGCGAATTCCGGAAAAACGTCATACCGCGCTTGCGTCAGTGCGTAGAGCCCATAACCAAGCAATGCGCACGCAAGGGCGATGACAATGCCGCGAAACCGCAGCGAGAATCGAACGATCGCAGATAACATAGATTCCCTTTAATCCTCCGGCTGAATCTGCGAGCGGAACTCTTCGGAAAGCAATAGCTGCGCACCCCGAGCGACGATCTGTTCGCCAGGAGAAAAACTGGTTGAAACGAAGAGTCCGTTCGCAAGCGGTTCGCCTGTGGGCACGAGCTGGCGGACAAAGTGCTCGGGCGCTGTCTGTACATAAACCCAGGCGTTTCCTTGCCACCATACAATGGCTGAATTGGGAATCAGCACTCCGCGCATTGCTCGGCCAACCGGCAAGCGAGCAATCAGGCTTAACCCGGGCGCGAAACCCAGATGGTTTTGAGTGACGTAAAGCAGCCCGATACCTTGGATGCGCGGGTCAACGCGTGGAAATACCGATATCAGCCTTGCCTCGCTGTGACCTATTCCGGGAACGTCGAGCGTGATGGTCTGAGGGAAAGTGGAACCGGAGCCGGCAGGCAGCGTGACTTCCACGAGAAAATCACTTTGGTTGAGAGCGCGATTCAATATAGCTGAGTCGTTGGCCACCCAATTTGCCACCGCTTCGCCCCAACTCTGACGCACTGCGGCGACCTGCAGCGTCACTTCCTGCTGAGCGGATTGAATGTCCGCTTCGTCAGAGCGCAAAGCGCCTTGCGCCGCTTGCACGTCTTTTTGCGAGGCATTCTTCTGGTCCTGATACAACGAATTCAGCCGAGCGTATTCCTCTTGATCCACTTGAATTTTCGTCCGAGCTCTCTCCAGATTTGCCGTAGCAGTCACATAGTTCGCTCGCGCTGTGACCAGTTCCTGCGGCGACAAAATGACCGCCGGAGCGGCCACCTGCTCGCGGGAAGCCATGCCCTGAAGGGGTGCCACTGCAATTCCCACCCGGGATTGTGTGCTGGCATTTAGAGTGACAATCGTTTGTCCATTTTGGACGGAGACGCGCGCGGGAGCTTTTATGGCTTCTTGTTCATCATCTTCATCTTGGTTGGCAGAAGCTCTTCGCTCCGGCGCGACGATGCGAGCGAGAATAACTGCCAGCATCGCTGCGAGAGCCGCCGACAGCAACAACCTCCAGTTTCTCTTCATTGTTTTTTCTCCTTGATGTGATTTTCCAGAGCACGCGATTGTGGGTCGAGTGCCGTCATGGCTTCGCCTGGGTCCAGAGGCCGCTCGATGGCATCCTCGAGAGTCCCCAGAGCAACTTGAGTGCGATACAGCGCCGTTATTTCCGCCCCGCCCGCCAGCACGTTCTGCAGCAACTCGCTATTGAGCGGAAGCGGCCCGGACTCGCCCGCGTTGAAGGCACTCTTCGCTAACTGAACTCGGCCGCCATGAAGTTTGAGCAAGTCTTCGGTTTCGGCGAGTTCCTTCCAGGCACCGTTGTAACGCGTCAATGCTGCTTCGTTATCCGCGATTGCCCGAGCTTGTGTCGCAACAAAATTGGCCGCGGCTTCCTTACGCCGAGCCTCAGCCTCGGCGATCGGTCCCTGATTGTGGTTGAAGATCGGAAGTGTGACGGAAAGCCCCAGCGTGAAGAAACTGTTGCTTTCCTCATATTGGTACCCCGGGCCAATCTGAATATCGGGATATTGTTTTGCAATTTGGAGCTGAAGATTTGCTTCTGCTGCTGCGTACTCGGACAATGCTTGGTGTACGTCCAGGCGGTTTAGGACCGCCGCGCGTTGCATTTCTTGAACGGAAAAAGATGCGGCATTGGGCGGGTTTGCAAAATCCGGCCACGAAAACTCGAGGCCATCGAGCGCGGAAACGGGCACGCCGATCGCAGCAGCCAACGCAGCTCGAGTTTGCGATATTTGGTTTTCGCCGCTAACAACGCCCAGCTTTGTGTTTGCCAGCTGGATGCGCGCCGAATCTACTTCCGGGCGCGAAATCTCGCCAACAGCGAGCCTTTTCTCCAGTAGTTGCACGCGCTCTGACAAAACGCCCTGCTGAGACTGCGCCTGATTCAAGCTTCGAATCGCGATAAGGTAGTCGAGCAATGCCATGCGAACCGCGCTGTGAATTTTCCATGCGGTATTCGCTAAGTTGAACCGCGCCGCTTCACTCAGCTCCTTTGCTTGGAGTATTTGGTAACCGCGCTTCCCGGCCGTTTGGATAGGGACCGCGAAATTGATGTCGAACAGATACGGACTGGGTACCCCGGGCGTTACTCCCAAAGTCGGATTCGGGCGCGCTCCAGCTGTGATAATGGCGGCTTTGGCCACTTCAGTTTGCGCCTGAACAACGGCCATTTCAGGATTGAAATACAAGGCCGCAAGTGTCAGCGAATTCAGGTCCCAAGTCTGGAGCGGCGACGCGCTCACCGCATGACCTAGGTTTTCTTTCACGAACGCTCGCAGCCCGGGATCTTGCAGGTTGCGGCTCTCCAACCGAGTCGCGCTTTTTGCCGGAGAGAGAGGAGCTGCGCGGTATCTCTGCACGGCGCAGCCGGACAGAGCCATGAACACCATGCAAAACAGAATCAATCTTTTGGTTAGCTTCATTAGCCTGTCCTCCACAAAGTTCGAGATTGCGAGGTTCAATCGTTCCGTGAGGCTTGCAAGACGACACCGGCCAAGAGCAGCAAATACCTAAGCCTCACCAAGACGGCAATTGGGATCCTGAATATGCAAACCCTCGACTAGGAAATCCCGACAATTTTCGCCGAACGGAGGCGAAACTGGAGATGACCCGCGAGTAGGCGAACAGACACCCCCGCGAGACGCGTGAGGTCCACACGCAGAAGATCTGGGGGAGGTTTTTAGATACGCAGGCTAAACAGCGGCGGGCTTTCTGAAGCAGCAGGCAGCGGTGCAACGCACAGCGACAAAACCGTAGAATTTTTACTGCCGCAAATGCATGTGGCAACTCTTGCGAAGAAATTCCCGCAAAGAGCAATCATTATTTGCGCCACGGAGTACATCAGCCCCACACACAGGGCAAGAGCTACCAGCATGTACTCAGTGTCGTAACCGGTTTTCAGAGTATGGTCCCAATGATCGAATATCTCCAAAACCGGGCAAATGAAGCAGATTGCTAAAGCGAGGGCTGCTATCGCCTGTGAAATTCGCGCCCGCATGTCATGCATTGTAGCACTGCAACCATACGCGGAGAAACGAATATGTGAGGGAGAAATGGCCCTCGCACAGGCGCTAACAGGAATGGACTTTTTCCGACTTCTTGCCCCTGTCTCTTGCTCACACGGGCGCACAAAGCGCTCATCTCGGCTTCAGTAAGAGTCGCGAAAAGCTGCGTCTTTCGGAGAACGGATGCTTAAATCTCGTTGACCATTAAGTTGGTTTGCCCTCCCCAATGATATTGCAGGCTTAGCATTTCGCCG
>DASYYQ010000096.1:0-3035 GCA_035933545.1 Candidatus Acidiferrales bacterium
GAATGCCGGAAGCGCACCTCGATTTTCGCGGGATGCACGTTGACGTCGACTTCCTCATACGGCAGCTCGATGAATAGCAGCACTGCCGGAAAAACTCCCGGCGGCATAATGTTGCGATACGCCTCATTAATCGCGTGCAGCACCAGCCGGTCGCGAATCAGCCGCCGGTTCACGAAAATATAAATCCCGTTGCGGTTCGCGCGCTGAATCTCCGGCCGCGAAACGAATCCCGACACGCCGATGCGCGCCGCTTCTTCGCCCGGCTCGACTTCTGGTTCCGTGATGGCCGCGCGAATCGGCGCTTCGGTGAGCGCCATTTCCACCATCTCTGCCGCGGCCTGGCGTCCAAAAACCTGGTAAACGCGCTCCGCCATCGCCTGCGCCGGAGTTGCATTCAGAATTTCCTGCGTCGGCGTCTTGAGCACAAAGTGCTTGTCCGGATGCGCCAGCGCGTAGTGCGTGACCAGCGAAGCAATGTGCCCAAGCTCGGTGGTCTCTGATTTCAGGAATTTGCGCCGCGCTGGAACGCAGTAAAAAAGGTCCGCAACGCTGATGGCCGTTCCCGCAGGCGCGCCTGCCGGCTTCACGCTCATCAATTTCCCGCCCGCGAATTCCAGCCGCGTGCCCTGCTCTTCCTCGGCCGCGCGCGTCTCCAGCGTCAGTCGCGACACCGCAGCAATCGAAGGCAGCGCCTCGCCGCGAAATCCCAGCGTCGAAATCGAGAGCAAATCATCCGCGCTTTTCAGTTTCGACGTTGCGTGCCGCTCGAACGCCAGCAGCGCGTCGTCGTGCAGCATCCCGCAACCGTCATCCACAATTCGAATCAGCCGCTTGCCGCCTGACTCCACTTCCACGCGCACGCTTTTCGCGCCCGCGTCCAGCGAATTTTCCAGCAGCTCCTTCACCACCGACGCGGGCCGCTCCACCACTTCGCCCGCTGCGATTTTATTCGCCACCGTCTCCGCCAATATCCTTATCCGGCTCATCTGCGACTCTCTCGATGGAACTCTTTCTCGCCAACTCCCGATAGTGAGGCTCCGTTAGCGAGTCTTCCAGGAGGGCGGGACTTTAGTCCCGCCGTTCCAGCGCGCACAGCTGGGGCTTTAGCCCCTGAAGCACGCATTTCAGGAGGGTGGGGCTTCAGCCCCACCGTTTCCGTGCAAGTAACAGGGGCTTTAGGCCCTGAAGTAAGTCCTGAATATTTCTTCGGCACCGGATCAAGACTGAACCGCTTGCTCGCCGAAGAATACGGCCATTCCTCCGCCAAAGCGACGAGCCTGGCCCTCACTGGATTCATCCGAATATATTCCACTTTCGCGTTCCAGTCCGCGATATCGCGAACAGTCCAATCGTAAAATCCTTTCTGCCAAACCTCGCTCCGACGCTCCCGCTGCTCATGAATCCGATGCGAGCTGCCGCCCTTGATCAACTGCACCGCCCTTTCGAGCGTTGTCGTCGCGCATGGAGTCAGCAGCAGATGGAGATGCTCCGGCATAACGACAAATTCATGCAACAGATACGCGCCCGCGTCTCGATAATGAAACAATGTGGCCAGGAGAATTTCCGCATTTTCCGCCACGTCGAATACGCGCCGTCCTTGCCAGCACTTCGTGGTCACGAAGTACGAACTGCCAGAAGATGCACGATGTTTCGGGGTCGCCATTCAAAGCTCTCTTCAGGGGCTAAAGCCCCTATGTCACTGCCTCAATGGCGGGGCTGAAGCCCCGCCCTCCTAAAAAGCTCTCCCGGCAATTTTTCAGCCATTGTCTCCGGCAATATCCGTATCCTGCTCATCTAGCACCTGTGTCGCGGCGGCTATTATATCCACGAATGGAGCAAATCATTCGCGTCAAAGGGACGGGTGACCAAGCGATCGCTGGCACAAGACCCAGAGCAGATACAAAAAACACTACGCCCCAGCTATGTTCGTCTCTAGGACCAATATAAAGTGATGCGACGGCTGCGAACACAAATCCGCCCCAGATCCCGATAGCGAGAGGCGAGAGAAACAATTTCAGCTTGCTCCCAAAAGGGAGCTCCGGCCATTCCCGAGAACCGTCATCGAATAGCATTCCGCATTCTTTGCATGTGCATTGCCCGCTTCCGAGCCAGACCGTCCTAGGCCAAAAATCTCTCCGAAACACATGTCCACAGTGCGGGCATTTATAGCCGGTCCAACGTACAAAAATCAGCAGCCGTTGAAAGCCCGGCGTAAGTCCTAAGATGGCAAAAGGATTGTGATCCTCGCGAATTGCTGGCGGAAGAGCAGCCTGCACCTGCGGCAACTTGTCCTGCTCTAAGGTATGTCGCATCGATCGCATTCCCGGTGAGGTCCCGCCGCTATGCTCCGCTGGCCGTTGGCTTCTCCTTAGGTTTCAGCGCGATGCCGAGCTGCTCGAGCTGCTCTTCCTCCACTTCGCTCGGCGACTCGGCCATCAAATCCTGCGCCGCAGTCGTCTTCGGGAACGCAATCACTTCGCGCAGGGATTTTTCTCCCGCGAACAGCGCCGCCATGCGGTCAATTCCCAGCGCGATTCCGCCATGCGGAGGCGTGCCGTACGTCAGCGCGTCCAGGAAAAATCCGAATCGCCGCCGCGCCTGCTCGTCTGAAAGCCCCAGTGCCTTGAAAAGCCGTGCCTGCACGTCCTGGCGATGAATTCTTATGCTGCCCGAACCCAGCTCGACGCCGTTCAGCACCAAGTCGTAGCCCTTCGAACGAATCTCGCCGCGCCGCGCTTCGTCTTCGAGCTTGTCCAAATCCTCTTCGACAATTCCGGTGAATGGATGCTGCGCGCTCACCCAGCGCTTGTCCGTCTCGCTCCACTCAAACAGCGGAAAGCCGGTGACCCACAGAAATTCCCAGCGGTCTTTTTTGATCAGCCCAAGTTGCTCTGCCAGCCGCAAACGAATTTGTCCTGCGACCATTGCCGCCGCATCGCCATGGGCAAGCTGCTCTTTCGCAGCAATCGCGACAATCAAATCGCCGCGCTTGGCGCCCGCGTTTTTCGCCAATTCGCGCAGCGCCTCCGCGCCCA
>DASYYQ010000171.1:0-8364 GCA_035933545.1 Candidatus Acidiferrales bacterium
CCCGGTCGCTGCGTTTGCGAACGGCGGTGAGGGAGCTGCTGTTCCTGTGGAGGCTGCCATCTCTGTCCTGACCGTTCGCGAAATGTTTGACCTCGTTCGCGACGACCTTGCCCTCGTCGAACGCGAACTCGCCGCGCAAACCGGCGAAGCCATCGAGCCTATCGCCGAAATCGGCAGCTATCTCCGCGAAGGCGGCGGCAAACGCCTCCGCCCTGCGCTTCTTCTGCTTGCTGCTGGCGCCTGCGGATATCAAGGCCCCGCCGCCGTTTCTCTCGGCGCGGTCGTCGAAATGATTCACAGCGCCACGCTCATTCACGACGACGTCATCGACGGCGCCAACACGCGCCGCGGACGACCCTCCGCCAACGCCCGCTGGGGCAATCACATGTCTGTTCTCGCCGGCGACTGGCTTTATATGCAGTCCTTCAAAATCGCCCTCCAGGAACGCAACTTCACAGTTCTCGATATTCTCATCGACCTCACGCAAAACATGGTCGAGGGCGAGCTTCTCCAGCTTACCCATCTCAATCGCATTGATCTCACCGAGGCGGAAGCCGCCGACCTTTCCTATCGCAAAACCGCCTGCCTTTTTCGCGGCTGCGCCGAACTTGGCGCCGTCCTCGCGGATTGCGACGATTCTATCCGCCGCGCCCTCGCCGAATATGGCCATCAGGCAGGACTCGCTTTCCAGCTCGTTGACGACCTCCTCGATTTCACCGCCTCCTCCGAAAAGCTCGGCAAGCCGGTCTTGAGCGATCTGAAGGAAGGAAAAGTCACTCTGCCGCTCATCTTCGCGTTGCGCAACGGCGCGCAAGATGTTGCCCTGAAAGCAGCGGCTACGCAGCACGCCTCGATGCAAAGCGGCCCTCACGCGAACGGCGGTCACGATGGCCACGCCCCGGGGAGGGAACTGGTCGCCGCCGTTCTCCGCGAAAAAGGTTTCGAGTCCGTCCGCCCTGAGCAAATCACCTCGCTCGTCCGCGATTCCGGAGCCCTCGAACATTCCCGCCGCCTCGCCGTCGAATACGCCAATCGCGCCAAAGAAAGCCTCAGCATTCTCAAAGACTCCGAATTCCGCCGCGCCCTCCTCGCCATCCCCGACTTCATCCTCGACCGCGAATCCTGACGCCCTTGCCAGTCCGGAGGCTCGACGCCGCTTTGCCTCGAGCGTTCGTCTGGGCAACACAATGCTCCATCACGGGCGACGAATCACATTTCAATACTTAAACTTGTACCGCACCTCCACATAAATCTCCCGCGGTTCGTCATAGTGAAACCCGCCAAACGTCACGCTGTTGTCAATCAGCAATCTCCGGTTCGCGATATTCAGCGCATTCACCGATGCCGAAAATCGCTCGCCAAAACTTTTTCCTAGAGACAAATCCACCGTCGTGTGCCCCGGCAAATAAAGATGTGGATCGGTCACCGGATCATACGCGCCATTCGTGAACCCCGACCCGTAGTAAATATTCGTGGCAGCAAAAACTCGCCACGGCAAATTCGCGTTCACGCCAATGTTCAGCGTGTTCCGCTGATCGTGATCCAGCGGAAAGTACCCGCCCGGCGGTGAGAAGTCCGTCAGCCCGCCAGTAATTGCCCCTTCGCCTTCCGCCACCTGATTCGAATATGCCAAATGCACTTGCGCACGCCGCCACAATTCCGGCGAACGCACCGTCAACTCCCATCCGCGTATCAGCGCCTGCTGAATCGTCAGCGGGAAAAATACATCCGATTCGCCCACATTGTTATGGTCGAAGAAATTCTCCGCCCGTGTTTGAAAATTGTCCGCGTCCAGCGTCCATCCGCGAATCGGAATGGTCACGCCAAACTGGTGCTCCTCATCGCGCTCGCCCTTAAGCGGGATGAATCCGAAACTCCTTGCCTGCACGTACTGCAAGAGCGGCCCCGAAGCGGTCACCAGCGGCGGCGCCTGATAAAAATGCCCGTAAAATCCATGGAACACCCAGTTCAGCTTCGGCACCCGCACGGCCGCCCCGATTCGCGGACTGGTCGCGTCCTCGCTGGGCCGCGCGCCCGCCCCGCTCTGTGTTGGCCCCCCCGAAAAATGCGATTCTCGCACTCCGCCCATCAGCGTCAGCCACGGCATCACCCGGAATTTATCCTCCACAAATTCCTCCTCCAGATTTCCGGTTGCCGGCGCGCTCGACGAAAAATTCGGATTGCTCATATCATTGAAAATCAGCCGAAAAAGCTGGCTGTCCTGCTCTGCAAACCCGTAGAATCCCGCCTGCACGTCATTTTTCGGCAAGTTGGCGCTGAACGTCGCCTGCCCGCCTTCATAATTCGATCCGCGGTTGTCGGTCGTGCTGATCGGATAGTCATTCGGCGCTCCCGCATAGTCCGCGCGGTTGTAATGATAAAACGGCGACACCGTCAGCAGCATGTTGTCCCGAATCGTCCGCACCCACGAAAACTCCACCATCGCATCCGCTTCGTGCTGCCCGTCGCGCAGCCCGTAAGAATTGAAAGTCTGATTTTCCGCGTCGTTCGCGTTCGGATCATACGGAATCTGGTAATAATCCCGCCGCAGTGAAGTCACGAAGCGAAACTGATCCTTCGGATCCTTGTTGAAAATAATCGAACCGAACCCTCCGTACCCGTTTTCCGCGTCATGCGCAATCTGGCTCACCGGCGTTTGCAACCCATAATTGCTCCGATTCCCGTTCACGCTCGCGAAATAGGCAAATCGATCCGTATGGCTCCCAAAATTCACCTCATCATTCGTCTGATAAAAGTTTCCGAAGCTCGCCACCACTTCGCCTTCATTATTCCGGCTCCAGCCCGTCCGCGGCACCACATTGAAAACGCCATATGTCCTGTCGCCGTACTCCGCGTCGTAGCTTCCGCGCTGCACCTCCAGATAATCAATGTCCTTCGGATCGATCTGCGGGCCAAGATTGCTCGCGATATTCGTGTTGGGAATCGGCACGCCGTCAATCAGCCAGCTCACCTGATGTCCGCCGCGAATGTGCAGTTGATCGTGCGTAACGTATGAACCCGGAACGTAATCCGTAATCATCTGCAAACTGTTCGTGCGGTCCGCTCCCGGCGTCTGTGCGATTTCCGAACGGCTCACCAGGGTTGTCGGCGTCACCGTTTCCGTATCTGCCGGCTCTATCGAAGTCGAAACCACCACTTTCGTGTTCACCGCCGCGACACCCAAAGGCAAGTGCAGCACCGGCGACGTCCCCGAAAGCACCGTGATTCTTTGCTGCAGCGTGTCGAATCCCTTCGCGCTCACGGTCACCTCGTACTCGCCCAGCGGCACTGCCTCAATCCGGAATTCGCCGTTCTGATCCGAAGTCGTCGTGCGCGTCCAATCCGACGTCGCCGCCTTCAGTGTAACGGTCGCTCCCACAATCGGCCGATGGTCCGGATCGTGCACCACTCCCTGCACCGTCCCAAAAATCGTCGCCATCGCGGTGCCGACCGCTATCTGCACAAACGAAATCAGTAAAAGATTGCGAATGAATCGCATTTCTTCTCCTTTGCGGAAGTCGCACAGCGCCAATTGCGCAATCCCGCGCGACAAAGTGCGCGCCAGCGAATTCTCGGCGGATTACCGCCGGGGCTGGTGTTGTAAATGAATTCTTGCTGTTGTTCTGGAATTACTCTGCGGGATCAGGCTCGCGGAGGTTCAAACGGAGGAAGGGAATAGCCGTGGCTGGTCTGAGAACTGACCACCATAAATTGCGTGCGCCGGACTCGCGGTTTCGCCAGCGTTACGACCCCACTCAACTGCGTCGGAGGAAGCGGGGCAGCCAGGCCGTAATCGGCGCCTTTGCTGCATGCGCACATCATCGCGCCATGATGATGCCCGGCGCCCATGCACATCATCCGGCCCATCATACGGCCGTGGCAGCATGCCATGGTGCATCCTTGCGGCATGCAAGCGTATCCACGCGCCAGGAGCGCCAGAGGCAGCGCCATCAGCGCAAGTATCAGAGCCACGGACTCTACGCGTCGCATCATTTCCTGTGAATTGTTGCTGCGAAACACATGCCTGAATGGCCGTTAGTTGATTCAATTCTCTCTGAAACGATTCAGATGCAGGGCGCCGGAAATAGTTACAGAATTTTTCGCGAAGAGACGGTTTCGGAGCGACTCAACTTCGAAGCCACTCCGCATCGTCTTATCGCGCTGCGTTTTTCGCCTGCAGGGGCTCAGACTTTGGCCGCGTGCGCCCGCGCATCCAATCCAAAATCCTTTTGCACGCGCTGGTACCAGGCGTCGTCATCCAAGGCGCCCCAATCAACCCATTGCTCATCGCTCATCGCGCCGCGCCATTGCAAGAACGGAACGGCGCTCGGCCCAACCGGATGCCGCAGCGTCCAGCCCTCACCGTCAATTAACTCCAGGATTTTCCCCGCCACCACCGACGGCTCAACTGGCTCCTTCAATGCCGCCGCAAAAAAGGCCGACCAACGCCGCACCTGGCTGCTGCTGGAACCTTCTGGCGTCTCGCCAATCCTCCTCGCCATTGCCGTTGCGATGATGCCCGGCTCGACAATAGACACGCGCACATTCACCGCCTTCATCTCTTGCCCCAGCGCCTCGCTTAGTCCCTCGAGAGCCCATTTTGACGCGGCGTACGGCGCCATCGGGCAGGCTGAAATTCGTCCCGCTACCGACGAGACATTGATGATGTGCCCGCTTCGTTGTGCTTTCATGCGCGGCACAACTGCCTTGATGCATCGCAGTGGGCCGAAATAATTTGTTTCCATCACGGCGCGGAACGCGCTCAGGGGAGTCTCTTCCACGGTGCCGACATACTCGACACCGGCGTTGTTCACCAGCACGTCAATGCGCCCGCCGCTCTCGTAAATTCGCCCAATCGTTTGCGCGACAGATGAATCCGAATCAACATCCATCGCCGAAATGGTGACCGGCAATTTCTCTTTCTCGACAATTCGCGCAAGCTCCGGCGCGCCGCCTGGATTGCGCATCGTTGCATAAACCTGGTGTCCCGCGCGGCTTGCGGCCAACGCGGTGGCCAAACCGATTCCTTTGCTCGCTCCGGTGATCAATACGGATTTCATGGCCCGCTCCTTCGGTCGCTAATTGTCGGCGTGGATAGGATGGTCTTAATGCGCGGAGTATACCACCAATAACTCACGCCGATGCCTCGCGCCATTGCCTCGGGCGTCCGCTCACGCTACTCTCGCTCTTGCCATGCTTTCTTTCCCGCTTTTCTATCACGACCGCTACGACTTGAATCTCGGCGCCCACGTTTTCCCCTCACAGAAATACCGCCTCGTTCGCGACGAACTCATCGCCGAGAAAATCGCTGCTCCTTCGGACTTCATCGCTCCCGCGCCTGCCTCCGACGAAGACATCCTTCGCGTCCACACGCCTGAATACGTCCGCAAACTCAAAACTGGCACGCTCAGCCCCATCGAAAAGCTGCGCATGGAAATTCCGTACTCGAAAGAACTCATCGAAGCCTGCTGGCTCGGTGCGGGCGGCTCCATCGAGGCAGGGAAGCGCGCGCTCGCACACGGCTGCGCCGCGAACATCGGCGGCGGCTTTCATCACGCCTTCCCGGACCACGGCGAAGGCTTCTGCGTCATCCACGATGTTGCGGTCGCCATTCGCCGCCTCCAGCATGAACGCGCCATCGAAACCGCCATGGTCATCGACACCGATGTGCATCAAGGCAACGGCACGGCGGCAATTTTCGCGCGCGACGATTTCGTGTTCACGTTTTCCATTCATCAGGAGCACAATTATCCTGAGCCCAAGCCGCCCTCGAATTTGGACGCCAATCTTCCCGACGGCATCGGCGACGAAGATTATCTCGCCATCCTCGAATCGCATCTCATTCGCGCCTTCGCCGAATTTCATCCTAATCTTGTCTTCTGCATCGCCGGCGCCGATCCCTACAGCGAAGACCAGCTCGGCGGCCTCGCCCTCACCATTGAAGGCCTTCGTCGCCGCGACGCCCTGGTCTTCGACCACTGCCGCCGCCATCACGTGCCCTTCGCCATCACCTTGGCCGGAGGCTACGCCCGCCGCGTCGCCGACACCGTCCGTATCCATGTCAACACCATCCTCGCCGCCGCCCCGTTTTCTGTAGCGCACTAGTGTCGTGTTTTGTTTTCCGCCGGATGCGGTTTTGGCGTCGCCTTTGACTCTGGTAGCGCAGAATCGCGTTCTCTGCGAATCTGCAGCTTTCTTCTTTCTGTTTTTGCGTATGCCCCGTTCTGAGCGCCTTACAAAAAGATGGCTTTTTGACGTCGCCTCTTTGCCTTTCGTAATGCGCTGCTCACTGATCCTGGCACACTCCCCCTCGCGCCCCTTGCCGCCCTAAACAATTTTTGACTTTTTGCTTGCACTGCGCATATGAAATCCACTACATTTACGCCAACTTATTGTGCGCTGCGGCCAGCCTCATCTATATATTGGCTTGCCGTTGCCAAAGGAGTGGCAGCCGTTTGACGACTGTTCTGGCGATTGCCAACCAGAAGGGCGGCGTGGGCAAGACTACCACCGCCATTAACCTCGCAGCAGCACTCGCGCTGCGGAAAAAACGTACCCTCCTCATCGATCTCGATCCACAATCCAACGCATCCATCGCTTTTCTCGACGCCGCCGACATTCAGGTGTCGATGTTCGACGTTTTCAGCGACCGCGCCGCCGAAATGTCCAAAGTCATTCGCGCCACCAAAGATCCCAATCTTTTTCTCGCGCCCGCAAAGCTCGCTCTCGCGCGACTTGAACAGCAGCTCGCCGGCCAATTTGACGCGCCTTACAAATTAAAAGACGCGCTAACCCCCGTTCTGAAGGATTTCGAGTACGTGGTCATTGACACGCCTCCCGCTCTCGGCATTCTCACCGTGAACGCGCTCGTCGCTTCCACTCATCTTCTCGTTCCCATTCAAGCCGCCTATTTCGCCATTGAAGGCACCGACGATTTGCTCGAAACCTATGCCCGCATTCGCTCGCGCCCCAATCCCAATCTCAAGGTTCTCGGCGTGGTCATCACCCTTTTCGATCGCCGCACCAACATTTCACGCGACACGCACGAACAGATTCGCGCCGTCTTCGGCGAAGCCCTTTTCAAAACGCGCATCAGCAAGAACGTGCGCCTCGAAGAAAGCCCGGCCTACAAAGAAACTATTTTCTCCTTTGCGCCAAAATCTCCCGGCGCTGAAGAATACAAAAAGCTTTCTATGGAGGTTATCCAACGTGTCGAAGCGGATCGGGTTGCCAGTCACTCTCAAGATGCGGCATGACGCGCATTATGTCGAAACTCTAACCAGTTTCAGCGGCGCGTCCGTCGGCCGCATGATTCCCATTTCCAAAATTCACCCCAATCCCGATCAGCCCCGCAAAGCCCTCGGAGATTTGAGCGAACTTTCGCAGTCCATCCGCGAAAAAGGCGTGCTTGAGCCTCTGCTCGTCCGCTACATGCCTCGCGACGACACCTATTACATCATTTCCGGCGAGCGCCGCTATCACGCTTCGCAGGCCGCCGGACTCGCCGAAGTGCCTTGCATCGAAAAAATCGCCGATGACGCTGAAACTCTCGAGCTCGCGCTCATCGAAAATCTTCAGCGCAAAGATTTGACCGCGTTCGAAGAAGCTGACGGCCTTTACCGCCTTGCCGAGCAATTCGATTATACGCATGACGACATCGCCAAGAAAATCGGCCGCGCCCGCTCTTCGGTCACCGAAACTCTGTCCATTCGCAATATTCCCGGCTCGATTCGCAAAACTTGCGTCGAGAAGGGAATTGTTTCCAAATCGCTTCTCCTCCAGGTCGCGCGCCAGCCCAACGAAAAAAAGATGCACGACATGGTCATGCAAATCGCGCACAGCGGACTCACGCGCGACGAAGCTCGCCGTGTTCGCCAGGAAGAAAACGAGACCGAATCGCGTCCGCGCCCCTTCGTCTTCGATTATCACGCGCCCGATTCGTCCTATCACGTGCGCATTCAGTTCCGTCGCAGTCAAATTTCGCGCGACGAACTTGCCGCCGCCCTCCGTGACGTCCTCGCCGAACTCCAGCGCAACTCCCTCGCGGCCTCCTCCTCCGCCGCCTAGCGCCGCCGCATTTGCTTTCGTAGGGGCAGGGCTTGCCTTGCCCGCGCGACTCCCCGAGTCGCGACGCAGTTCATGCTGTGATCCCGCCCTGAGCGTATTGGCAAGGGAACCGTCGCGCCTTCTGCGAACGGCGGTGCCGGACGTGCTCGTGGCACTGGCTTTAGCCTGTGAGTATTTGCCTTACGTTTTCTCCCGCCAAACACGAACTCCAAATGTGCTCATCATCTCCCGCCGTCCGCGCGCCGTAATCTCCAGCGCCCTGCTGTCCAAATCCTGTACCACCCATTTTCTCCTTAG
>DASYYQ010000025.1:0-2487 GCA_035933545.1 Candidatus Acidiferrales bacterium
GTACTCTAATCGCAAGGTCTATGAAAAATTAGAACTCGACATAAGTCACAGAAAACAAACAAAAGGAGCCATTTCTAATCGCAAGAAAACAGCATTTTGTCCAAGGTAACTCTGTTAACTTGAAACTGCAAAAACAAAGGCCAAATGCCTTCGCCGGCTGTGCGGCGCGGGCAGAAATTGTTCTTGCCAATTTGCGGGAAAGGCGTAGAAGTTATTGGCAGCGTTGGATTCCCTCCGAGGCGTGGCGTGTCTACAGAGAAGCCATCATCCAAGAAGCCATCCGGGCCTGAGCACCGGCGCAGCAGCCGCTTCCCGGTGGTAGTGCCGCTGGAAGTCAACTGGCGCGAAGCGAACGGCGCGCAATTCAAAGAGCAGGCGCAGGCCACGGAAGTGAATGCGCACGGCGCGCTGCTGCACATGATTAATTATCCGACGACGGGAGTGGAAACGGAGTTGACCAATCTGCTCACCACGCAGAAGCGGCGCGCGCGCGTGGCGGCGGTGCGGCGGACAGCCGGCGGAGAGATTCAGGGAATCGCGGTGGAGTTGGTCGAGCCGGATGAATCTTTTTGGGGATTGAATTTTCAATTGCGCAAGGCCAGCGCGGAATTGCTGCGGCTGGAGCAGGGGATCAAGTCGGGCGAAATTGATCCGCTGATTTTGCGGGAATTTCGCGACGCGGTGGATTACGTGAGAAAAACGGCGTGGGCGGTGCAGGAATGGCGCGAGCGGCAGATTCAGCATCGCGATCCGCAGACGGTGCTTTCGTTGCTGACGCTGGAACGGATACGGCGCGCGACTACGCTCACGCGCGATTTGCTTGGCGATTTGAAAACGCAGGACGTGAGCAATCGCACGGAAGGCGTTGTGGAACTGCACCGCGCGGTGGACGAACTGCATCAGCGGCTTACGCAATATTTTGCGGGCGGAAAGTGAACGATTCGCGGCTCACGCCCTCTTGATGAAGCGAATCAGCCACAGAAGAATGACGGCGCCGGCAATGGCAATGACGAGGCGGCCGAGCAGGCCGTAAGCACCCAGTCCCAGCAAGCCGAAAATAAAACTTCCCAGCAGCGAACCGATCACGCCGACGATCAAGTCGCCGAGCAGGCCGAAGCCGCGTCCGCGCATGATTTTGCCGGCGATCCATCCGGCGAGAATGCCGATGACGATGACCCAGAGCAGGTAGAGCATGGCGAACCTCCTCGCGTCGCAAACGCGGCCTTGTGGCGGGAGTGTACATGAGTTTAGAGACGAAAGGCACGCGCGGAAAGGCAGCTTTGAGGAATGGTGGGCCCTGGTTGACGATCTTAGAACCCTTCCGCTGGGTCAGATCGCGGCAGGGATTCCACACATTAGAGAACTCTCGCTGCCCTGATTTTAATAGTCCACGGGGTCATGTCTGTAACGATTTTCAGACCAGTAGTAGACATCAACTTCGTATTCATTCTCGGCTGAGTCAAAAAGCAAGATGACGTCTGGACTGTGCGCGTGGAATCTCTTCTTCGACGGTTCATCGAAGAACTTGCCGATTGGCATTGCACGAAGAAAATAATTAGTCGCACCGCTTTCGTCCAGCTTGTCGAGAATCCTTGCTTCGTAGTCGGATTGCCCCGGTTTCTGGCTAAATACAACGAACCTATAACCGGCATCGGCGTGCTCTAACGGTACAAGCAACAAGGCATATGACAGCGTTTGTGCGCTCTCGAAGTGCCCGATAGCTATACCCGGACACTCCAAGGGTTTCTCGGATACCCACCTCCCCTTAGCTCGTGGGCTGAGGTTCGAAGCTTCCTGAATCTTCCAAGAGCCGTACTCTTCTCTAAGGTGACGCTGAATTACGGATGGCAGTGAATCCAATCGGCAGAGAACAGGAGCTTGTTTGCCGGTTGCCTGCTGGCCGAGAGTAGGAACCGCAGGAAGAATGAATATGAGTGGCACGACTAACCGAAGCAATTTCACTCGTTCCTCCCAGTTAGCGTTGGGTGTTCATCAAATACAGCAATACAAAGTTACAAGTATCCGGTTCGCAAGGTTCATCGAGTTCCACTCAGTTCAGCATTCGCATTGCTGTTGAAACGCTTGTCTTAAAGCCAATCTCCAGTAAGTGCCATGCCCGCGATGAAACCCGCCCAAAACAGCATCCACAGCTGAATCAGCGCGACCGCAAGCGCGAACCACCGTAACCCTTTCATTCGGTAGACCCAGAAAATGCCGAGCACCACAGAAGCAATGAACAAGCCATTGTTCGTCCACAGCAACAACGTACTTGGCGTAGGGCGCGGCGACACCGACGGATCGATCCAGCCAACCTCGCCAACGGCGATGGTGATTGGAATGAAGAGTAAGCTCAGGAAGACAAGCCAATACTGCCGCTGCCATCTTTCACGGTCGAAGGGCCATCTGTGAATTAGCGCAACTGCGAGATTAGCAACCAGTGCCACTGTGACCAGCAACATCGGCCAAGCATAGAGGCCCTCTAGGCTT
>DASYYQ010000037.1:0-3935 GCA_035933545.1 Candidatus Acidiferrales bacterium
GGCCCACCGCTACTTCGGCAGGCAAAGTCCTATCGGTCAGCATCTGATGGCCGGTACGGCTGGTTCTGGAACGCGTGAAATGCTCAAGCAGCCGATGGAAATCATCGGAGTGGTGCAGGATGCGAAGTACACTTCCCTGAATGAAGACCCCACGCCCGAGGCCTATTTTCCACTGTCCCAGGTACAGAAGGATGTTAGTGAGTCCACTGTTTTTGAGATTCGTACCGCAATGCCGCCGTCCGCGCTGATTCCCGCCACCCGCGACGCGATGGCCAGTGTCAACAAACTTGCATCGCTGCAATTCACCACGCTCAAACAGGAAGCCGACGATTCCATCCTGCAGCAGCATTTAATGGCCGTTCTCTCCGGCTTCTTCGGCGGCCTCGCGCTCCTGCTCACCGCCATCGGACTTTACGGCGTGATGGCCTATGTGGTCACGCTGCGCACGCACGAAATCGGCATTCGCATGGCGCTCGGCGCGCAGAAAAGCTCCATTCTGCGCCTCGTCATGCGCGACGCTGCCATCGTTCTCATCGCCGGAATCGCCGCTGGTCTCCTCGGCTCCATCTGGATCACGCGCGTGGTGCAGCAATTCCTGTTCGGCGTGAAGCCCAGCGATCCTTGGTCACTCGCCGTTGCCATCGTTGCGCTTGTCGCCGTCGCTCTTGTCGCAACCTACATTCCTGCGCGGCGGGCGATGCGGGTGGATCCGATGGTGGCGCTGCGGTACGAATAACTCGACCTCGCTCGAGGAATGGTCAGCGCGTCGGTCCGATGGCCGCGTTGCGTCACGCGCGATGAAAATGAAAGCGCGCCACGTTTCTCTTCCACAAACAACCTCCGAATAAATGGGTAGAGGATGTAGATTGCAAATCGTAGAGGCTTTGGCCGATAGACGTGAAATCCACGCGGGCTTACGGTTGAGAGCAGATTTTCGGTGGGTATTCAGCCGAGTTTAGCGCAGAGATTGGGCGGGCCAACGGGAACCGCATCCAGCCGGTAGAATCCCTCACTAAACAGATGCACTGAGAAAGTGCAGTAACAAATGCACTAGACAAATGCACTAAAGAAGCGAGGCAAAAAGGAGGCTATATGGCGGAGCGAAACAAGAGAACCGCTGTATTTGGGATTTATTCGACGCGGGAAGGCGTCGAGCGCGCGATGGATACGTTTTTGCAGTCGGGGTTCACGGCCGGAGACATTTCCGTGCTGCTGCCGGAAAGTTTGGGAAAGCCCACGCTCGTCGAGACCAGCACGGTGGCGGGCATTTATGACGAAAGCAACACCGACGCGTATGAAACGCCGGCGGCGCATCACGAGGCGCGCGTCACGGAGATGGGCACGGTGAAGAATACCAAGGCTCCCGAAGGAGCGACCGCGGGAGCGAGCACGGGCGCGGTGATTGGCGGAACGTTAGGCGCGCTCGCAGGAATTGGCGCGCTGGCGATTCCGGGAATTGGGCCGTTGCTCGCGGCAGGACCGCTGGTTGCGGCGCTGGCCGGAATTGGCGCTGGAGGCGTGGTTGGCGGATTCACGGGCGCGCTGATTGGCATGGGCATTCCGGAGTTCGAAGCGAAAAAATACGAAGGACGCGTGATGAAGGGCGGAATTTTGCTGGCGGTGCACTGCGATACTTCGGGAGAGATCAAGCGAGCGCAGGAAATTATGGAGGATTCGCACGCGGAGGATATTTCGACCAGCGGCGAAGCGTCGAGCGCAAGAACGCGCAGCGGGGCTGGCGACACACGAAGGGGGGCGGGGCGCACGCGTGGAGCAAGGGCCGGCGGACGAGGATAGTTTTGGGTCGCTCGCTGCACTTGTGGCGCGGAGACTGGCATCTTGAGCTTGTGTGAGTTTCGCGAGTTCACGGTTGCAGCGGTTGTCGAGATACAGCAGAGGCAAAAGTGATTCGAATTCAGACGGAGAAGGGAGAACGATGATGTCTGTACAGTCAAAAGTGGGGTTGTTTGCATTCGGGATGATAGCAGGCGCGACGTTGGGGCTGCTGTTTGCGCCCGAGGCTGGCGAGGAGATGCGCGAAAACTTGTCTACAGCGGTGCGCAAAGGAGTGGAGCGCGCGACCGAGCAAGGTTCGAAATGGGTGCAGCGCGCGCAGGATGTGGCCAGCGACGCGCAAAACAGAGCGAGCGACTACATGGAACAGGCGCGGGACGTTCTGGACCGAGCGAAGGGCGCGCTGTCCTAGCCATTTCGTCGTTCCGCGAGCAATTAAGCCACCAGCTCGCGTGGCAAAGCGTGACACGACGCGTGTGACGCGACGTGAATTGACGTGCCATGACGCGATACGCTGCCGCGACGTGCTGCCACGACATGGCATCACGTTGCCTGACGCGAAATGACGTGACCGGCGACGTGGCGGACGGCTCGAAGCGGGCACAACGGGCGCACGGACCGGGGGATCCACGCCGCTTGAAAAACGCGGGAATTCGCCGCGCTAGCCGGCTACGCACTGGCGCGGGACCGAGAATGCGCTGACTGAAAACGTCAAGCTGGCGCGGAAACGATCGTCCGACAATGGATTGACGCGAGAGCGGACGCACGCTAGGCTTTGCGCTGCGCGCGACAGTGGTTTGCGTGCGGAGCGGAGTTGCAGAGAATGCCCGAGGCCCCGCCAACTTTTCCAAGCGAATCGGAATCACCCAAAAAACGAAAATTGATTGCTCCACTGTGGCACACCATTGTGTTCGTGCTGATTATCGTGGGGATTTCGGCGCTGTCGTATCTAACCACGAGGCAGTTTGCGGGCGCGCATGGCGGAGGGTTGACCGAACAGGCGCGCATGCTCACGTACGCCGGGACGCTGATTCAGGAGTGGGCGCTTTTTCTTTATGTTTATATGGGAATGCACAGGCGGGTGACACTCCGGCAGTGCATCAATGCGCGGTGGGCGAGCGCGGGCGACGTTGGGCGCGACATCGGGATCGCGTTCGGAGTTTGGGCGGTGCTGATCGTGATTGGAGGTGTGTCGTCCCTGATTTTCCGCTCGCATGGCGCGGCTGGGACGAAAGTTGTGGAGCAACTCATCCCGCACGCGGCGATGGAGCTTCCCATCTGGACGGCGCTGGCGATTTCCGCGGGCTTTTGCGAGGAATTCATTTTCCGCGGGTATTTGCAGGAGCAGTGCAAGCGCCTGACTGGCAGCGTGGCAGTGGCGGTGGTGATTCAGGCGGCGTTTTTCGGTATGGGGCATGGCTACCAGGGATGGCGGCTGATTATTATGATTTTCTTCCTTGGGCTGGTTTTTGGAATTGTGGCCGCATGGCGAAAATCGCTGGCGCCCACGATGATCGCGCATGGATGGACGGATTTCGTTTCGGGAGTTGGCGGATATGTGCTGCAAACGCTGCACAAAATCTAAAGCTGCAAAAGACGTGAGTGCATGTTCCGCTTTGGGGCGGTGTGCCCCGCTGTGAAACAGTAAATCGCAAACGAAATGGTCCAAAGCGCGAACGACATGGCGATCGCGAGGCGCGAGAGGACGTTGCGGGCAGGTAAGTGGCTTGCGATGTGAGCATTTGAAGATACGTTAGTTCCATGCAACAGAAGTTTTCCGCGTAGTACCGCTGGCTCACCGATTGCAGTTCTTTGGGATGTGAAACTGTGCCTCAGTGCGGGTGCGCGTGGGCGCTGGATTTTTGCGGCAGCTGCGTTGCTGGTGGCTTGCGCGATGAGCGCTGGGCGCGCGGCAGGTTCACCGGACGAAAAAGTTGGACGGCCGCGGGCGGCTGCGACCACAGAGAATCGTGGCACGCAATCGCCCGCGAAAATTAACGGCGACTGGACGGCGCAGGTGCGCGAGCGGGTTGCGGCGCACGATCTGAGCGGTGCGCAAACAATCGTCGACGCGCGACTCGCTGCGGCGCCGGAGGATTCTGATGCGCTGGGCTGGCGCGCGCAATTATTGGCGTGGACAG
>DASYYQ010000069.1:0-2846 GCA_035933545.1 Candidatus Acidiferrales bacterium
CTCTTTGTTTGCGATCTTTCATGGCAACTTTGATGGCGACAATACCGCCGCGTTCGACGCCGCGCTTCAGAGAAAAGCCGCAGCCGCTCTCGCTGATGTCGATGGTATTGGTAAGCTCGGTGAAAAACTTGCCGTGAAGGTCGAATCCGGTGACTTCGATGGGGATTGCCAGAGCAACTCGGGCTTCGCGCCTACGATCTTGATTGGCCTCAATTCCCAGTTCTTCCCAATTGACTGCGTTTTGCATGGCCGCTCCTGTACGCATGATACGGAGCACGCCAGCGGCCAGAGCCGCCAACCTAAGCTAGTGATAGCAAGGGAAGTGCGATGGGGCTTCCAAATAGGGATGGCGCATAAGCGAACCACTGTGCCGTTGCGGCACGCAGGCGGGCGGGTTTGCCATGGTCAGTACATTAGGAAGCAAGGCTGCAATCGCGCTTCGCGCGACGGGCAGGGCAAGCCCTGCCCCTACGAACGTCCAATCGAAAGTTGCGGAACTCTGAAATGCGCCTTGCCAACAGTGCCGACGTACAAAAAAGTAATGCAATCGCGCTACGCGCAACGGCCCGATGAAGATGATCGGGCCCTACAAAAACGCAGCCGAAACGACAATGGCCTTTTTCGTCTGGGGCTTGAGCGACGCTGTCACCTTTTTACGTCGTGCGAAAATCCTGCCTGACGCAGCCATGTCTCACTCTTTTCGGCTGGGGAGCGCTAAGCGGCGGTTTTTCCGTTGCGGGCGGCGCCGCGTTTCAGGAAGCGGTACAGGCTGGTGCGTCCGATGCCGAGTATTTGCGCGGCGCGCACACGATTGCCATTGCACATTTCGAGAACGCGTTTGATGTGCATGCTGCGAACTTCATCGAGAGGCAGGGGGCGCCAGTTTTCCTTATTATGAGTGATATCGCCAGAGGGCTTGCGCAGATTGCCGGGAAGGTCTCCGACGTCGATGAATTCGTTTGCCGCGGTAATGGCGGCGCTGGAGATTACGTTTTCGAGTTCGCGAACGTTTCCCGGCCAGTCATGATGAAGGAGCACAATCTGCGCGCGGCGGGTGACTCCCTGAAAAGTTTTGCCGTAGGCTTCGCTGTATTTTTTCAGAAAGTAGCGCACGAGAATAGGAATGTCTTCGGGGCGGTCCGCGAGACCGGGGACTTGAATTTCGAGGGAGCTCAAACGGTAGAAAAGATCCTCGCGAAAGCGGCCAGCGAGGACGTCACTGCGAAGGTCGCGATTGGTGGCGGCAATGATGCGCACGTCGACTTTTTTAAGTTCGGGCGAACCGACACGCTGAATTTCGCGGTTCTGAATCAGGCGCAGAAGCTTGGCCTGCATTTGCGAGGATGTTTCGCCGATTTCGTCGAGGAAAACGCTGCCGCCATTGGCGTATTCGAAAAGGCCCGGGCGCGTGTCTGTGGCGCCGGTGAATGCGCCGCGCATGTGTCCGAAAAGCTGGCTTTCGAGGAGCGTGTCGACGAGCGCGGAACAATTGCAAACCGCGAATTTCTGGTGCGCGACGGGACTCATCTGATGAAGAGCGCGCGCCACGAGCTCTTTGCCGGACCCGGTAGGGCCGGTAATGAGGACGTTGGTAAAATGGCGCGAAATTTTGCGGGCCATGTCGAGCATTTCGAGCATGGCGGGGCTGCGGCCAACGATTCCTTCGAATTCGAGGTTGGAGAGCAATTGATCATCGAGGGCGCGAATCTGCGAGCGGCGCGTGGAGACTTCGGCGAGTTCATCGAGGGCTTTGATGAGGCGCTCGTCGTCAATCGGTTTGCAAAGAAAATCGTGCGCGCCACGGCGGATGGCTTCGATGGCTGAGTCCACGGAGTAGAAGCCGGTGACGAGAATGACCGCAACGCTGGGATCAACCTGCAAGGACTTTTCCAGGAAGGCAAAGCCGTCCATCCCGGGCATTTTCATGTCGACCAGAACCACACGGCAGGCTCCTACGCGCACCTGGCCCAGAGCGTCTTGCGGGCGTGTGGTGCCAAAGGTGGGAAATCCGAGGCGCGAGAGCTTGGCAGAAGTGAGTTCGACCAGATCTGGCTCGTCGTCCAGAACGCAGACGGGCAGATTGTGGCGGACTATCTCCGCAGTGGAATTTTCGGTGACGACAGCCATTCTGCAAGCTTGTATGCAAGGAGTGTGCCAGATTGAGAGGGACAAATAGATGTGCTATGGGCAAGCCTGTGCGCTGAATAATCGCGCTGCAGTTCGTTCGTAAGTGATTGTTAGTGAAGCGATTGATGAAACAGTGCGAGGCTGGGCGAGCGGTCTCAAAAAGGCGAGGCGTTGAGGAGCAGAGAGCGGCCAGGCAAAGCGCGGTTTCTATTTCAGCATTTCCGGCTCCAAAAGGGAACGCGGGCATTGGGCTTCGCAGGGCGGGAATTCATCAGGCGACCCTTAATTGGGGAGGCTTGCCGGAACTGACCGTTCCTGAATGGCGTTTTGAGCCTTCTCTCTGGGATGCAACTGAATGAGTTCCACTTCACGCTGTCTGCGAATTGTATTGGCCGTGAGTTTAACGACCTGATAAGCCACGGGAACGGAGCGATCCAGGGAGAGATCCTCCGGCAACCGCAAAAACACGAGAGAACCGATGCGTAGGCGCACGCGAAGGGCAACGCGCTGGCGGCCTTCTGCGGCGTTTTGAATGGCGGCCCTTTCCACGAAGAAATTCTCGTCTGTGTCCCATCCAGAAATCTCTACGCGGCGGCTTTCCTGTTCGTCTGCCAGAATCATTTGCTGGCCTCCCGCAGAGCATGAAGCAGGCGCAAGGCCAAATAATTATGAAGGCTGATGCCAGATTTAAATACTTTACGGCGAATCGCGAGGCACGG
>DASYYQ010000113.1:0-17855 GCA_035933545.1 Candidatus Acidiferrales bacterium
TCAACCGGTCGCCTTGCAAAAAATTTATCCTCGGGCGGCAAGCGCGCGGCGCCCTGGAAACGATGCCGATGCACCGAGTTCTTCCTCAATGCGCAGAAGTTGGTTGTATTTCGCGATGCGATCGGTGCGCGAGGCGGAGCCCGTTTTGATTTGGCCGGTTCCCATCGCCACCACGAAATCCGCGATAAAAGTATCTTCCGTTTCGCCGGAGCGGTGGGAAACGACCGACAAATAGCCGGCTTTGCGAGCCATTTCCACCGTTTCAATGGTCTCCGTAACGGTGCCGATTTGATTCAGCTTGATGAGAATGCTGTTCGCGATTTTTTTCTCAATGCCGCGGGAGAAAATCGCAGGATTTGTGACGAAAATGTCGTCGCCCACCAATTCCAATTTGCTTCCGAGAGTCCTGGTAAGCAATTGCCAGCCCTCCCAATCCAGCTCGGACATTCCATCTTCAAGAACGACAATGGGATATTGGCGAATCCAGCCTTGCCAAAATTCAACCATTTGTTCGGAGGTGCGCTGGGATTTGTCCGATTTTTTGAAAATGTATTTCTTCAAGGCCGAATCGTAAAATTCGCTCGCAGCAGGATCCAGAGCGATGACGATCTGCTCTCCGGGTTTGTAGCCAGCCGCGCCAATGGCTTCTAGGATGCGCTCAATAGCCTCTTCATTGGATTTGAGATTGGGCGCAAAGCCACCTTCGTCTCCCACGGCGGTGTAATAGCCATTTTTCTTCAGCACTGTCTTCAAATTCTGAAAAACCTCGACGCCCCATCGCAGAGCTTCGTGAAAATTGGGCGCGCCGATGGGCATGACCATAAATTCCTGCGCATCCACGGAATTGTCAGCATGCGCGCCGCCATTCAGGATGTTCATCATGGGAACAGGAAGAGTGTTTGCGGAGTTCACGGAAGAAAAGCGGCTGAGATATTTGTAGAGCGGCAAACCGCTATCCGCCGCAGCTGCGCGAGCAGCGGCCATGGAAACAGCGAGAATGGCGTTGGCGCCAAACTTGGATTTGTTCTCACTACCATCCGCATCAATCATCTTGCGGTCGATTCCCTGCTGATCGGCTGGATCCATTCCTTTCAGGATGCCCGCGAGCGGACCGTTGATGTTCGCAACGGCTTTTCGCGTGCCTTTGCCCTGATAGCGCGCTTTGTCTCCGTCGCGGAGCTCGATCGCTTCATGTTCTCCGGTGGAAGCACCGGAAGGAACCGCAGCGCGGCCGCGAAGCCCGTTCGTGAGAATCACGTCGGCTTCCACGGTCGGATTGCCGCGCGAATCGAGAATTTCGCGGCCCACAACATGTGCGATTTTTGCGTTTGCCCTCGGCATGAAAGATTCCCCTTTCGTTGGTCGAGAATACCTTTGATCTGTTCCTGTTAAATCTTGCGCGCCAGGATAAGCGTGGGACTGAAGTCCACCGGAATCATATCTCCAGTAGCCGCCGCCGCGAACTGTGATTCGAGAGAGCACCAGTACGCTTCAGGCTCAGCTAGGGTGCGCGCGTAGGCGCTGCCGTAGGATGTCGAGCGCCAGAAACCGGCGTAGTCGCGCGGCGACGTCGCTACAACATAGGAAAATTTCACCTCTTCGACAAGTTCAAAGCCTGGAGCGTTCCGAACATCGTTTTCCCAGACAAGGTCACGTTTCAAACGCGGGTCGCGATACGGCTTCCACGGCCCACGCAGTTCTGCGAGAACAATGGCATCAATTGCCAGCGTAGCTTTAGGCAACGGACGATCATAAACGGCGAGAATTCCATCAGCGTGGAGCCAGTTGTATACATTCCTTAGCACGCGCGGAGCTTCCATCCAATGAAACGCATTAGCGATGGTAACAAGGTCCACGCTCGCTTCCGGCTGGACGCAGGCTTCCGCGGTAGCGTTGCGCACAATGGCCCGAGGGATTTCTTCGGCAAGTTTCGCCGCCATACCCGGATCCGGTTCGACCGCAATAACCTCCGCAAAATGCGGGATGAGCGCGCGGGTTGATTTTCCGGTCCCTGCGCCGAGGTCCATGGCCCGCTCACGATGCTCGGCAGGCACAACGGCAAGTATGCGCTCGAAAAGCTCACGCGGGTAGTCTGGGCGATAGCGCTCGAATTCCTCCGCGGCGTGTCCAAAGCGAGGTTGAAATGCAGAGAACACGATAAGCGCTATTCTGGTTCTTCGAGCATGGATTCTTCGCGAACGACGACGACGATGCCATTTTCGCTGACGTGATAGCGTTTGCGGTCCTCTTCGAGGTTGTAGCCAATCTCGGTGTGTTCGGGAAGCATCACATGGCGGTCAATGATGGCGCGCTGTATGCGCGAATGCCGGCCGATATTCACATGATTGTAGATAATGGAGCCGCTTACCTCGCAGAAGCTGTTGACGCGAACGTCGTAGCCCACCACCGAGTGCTTCACGCGGCTACCTGAAATAATTGACCCGGCTGCGACGATGGAATCGAGCGCCGTTCCAGTGCGCTCTGGATCGGCAAACACGAATTTGGCCGGCGGGTATTGCTGCTCCCAGGTTTTGAGCGGCCAGCTCTTATCGTAGAGGTTGAAGACCGGCGAAACGGACACTAAATCCATGTTGGCTTCGTAATAGGCGTCAATCGTGCCAACGTCGCGCCAGTAGAGATTCTCCTTTTTATTTTCGTCATAGAAGTTGTACGCGAACACGCGAAATTTGCCGATGATTTTTGGCAGAATGTCGTGGCCGAAATCGTGCGACGAATTGGGATCCTCGGAGTCTGAGATCAGCGTCGGCAGCAGGAATTGTGTGTTGAATATATAGATCCCCATGGATGCGTCTACTTTTCCGGGATGGCGCGGCGAGAGCTTGGGATCAGCAGGCTTTTCGTAAAACGCCAGGATGCGGCCCTCTTTATCGGTCTCGATCACGCCGAATTTGCTGGCGGCCTCTTCCGGCGTCATCTCCACAGTTCCTACGGTAACGTCCGCGCCGCTGTCCACGTGCTGCTGCAGCATCTTTTCGTAATTCATTTTGTAAATGTGATCGCCGGACAGAATAATGACGTAGCTCGACTGCTCGCTGCCGATGGAATAAATGTTCTGATAGACAGCGTCAGCTGTGCCGAGGTACCAGTGCGCGGAAACACGCATCTGCGGCGGAAGGATTTCTATAAAGTCGCCAACACCCATCAGTGACGACCATCCGCGGCGGATGTGGCGATTGAGGCTGAGCGCCTTGTATTGGGTGAGAACGAAAACGCGGCGCAGGTCGCTGTTGAGGCAGTTCGACAAGGTCACGTCAATGATGCGGTAGATTGCGCCGAACGGTACCGCTGGCTTGGCGCGGTCGCGCGTGAGCGGCCACAACCGCTCGCCTTGACCGCCTGCGAGCAAAACGCCAATCGCATTTTTCATCAGCGACATAAAGCGACACCACCCATGCTGCTCGTCCCATTCTAACAACTTCCAAGCGCCAGCGGGACACGAACCGCAACCAGACACAGGGCCTGACGAGGCCTGCCGTCATTTTGGCCTTGCCTATCTGGTTACTTTATTAGGAGAATAGGCACAGACCGCAATCGGCGTGCGAGCCTCCTTCTTCAGAAATTAAGTGCTTGACTTAGGGAGCAGGGTTCGCTAGAAACGCCGGATAGATGTGTCCTGTGGGAATGTAAAGTTGTGCCCCTCAGCAACATATCGATCACTGAGTCCCGAACGGGGGTGAATTTGCGTGGCTGAAGTCGTAATTCAAGAGGGCGAATCTTTGGAGAATGCCCTCCGGCGATTCAAGAGAAAAGTCCAGGGCGAAGACATCATCAAGGAAATCAAGAAGCACAGTTATTACATGAAGCCTGGAGAGAAGCGCCGGGCCAAAGAAGCTCTTTCACGCAAGCGTCTTCGTAAGAAGCAGCGGCGGGAGCAGGATTAACTTAGGCGGAAATCCTTGGGTGCTTGGCACAAGCTTTTTTCTGTTCTTCTATCCGGAAAAGCAGGAAGTTTCCTTCATTCTCGGCATCATCTGATTGAGGGTGGCGCGAGTGTGAGCGCCGCTCGGCTACGGCCCGGAGCGTTCCATGGAATTCCACGATAAAGTATTGAAGTGCGCCGAATGCGGCTCGGAATTTGTGTTCACAGCCGGCGAGCAGATGTTCTTCGCCGACAAGGGATTCAAGAACGAGCCCAAGCGGTGCAAGTCCTGCAAGTCCGTGCGCGCGCAAGGAGCTAATGGCAGTACCGGCGCAGCGCCCACTGTTCAACGCGTTGAAACGAAGACTGTCTGCTCGCAGTGCGGCAAAGAGACGACGGTGCCTTTCAAGCCGACGCAAGGACGGCCCGTCTATTGCCGGGAATGTTTCCAGCACCGGCGCACCATTGGCGGAGGAACGGCCGCTTCTGAGGCGGCAGGATAAGGGCAACACACGCATTGGCGCGAACGCAAGTCCAAAGTAAATTGACGCCTTCGAATGCGGCCACTTTCAGGTGAGTCGTTTTTCGTTTTCGCTGTGGCGCGATTGCACCACGTCGAGGGCACTTCTGTTTTTACTCTGCACTGGCGTCACGCTGCTGCGGCAGCTGACTTAGGCACTGGAACAATTTCACGAAAAACTGCCAGGAACTTCTGCATTTCTTCCGGCTTGCCTACCGTTACGCGGAGCCAATTAGGCATCGACGGAAATTTTCGTCCTACCAGGATCTTGCGCTCGTAAAAAGCATGGATTACTGGCGTGACTTCTGCGCCCGTGTCCACCATGAAGAAATTGGCTTGTGACGGAATGACGCGATAGCCTGACTTCGCCAGTTGGTCCATAACCCATTTTCGACTGTTATTCAGCCGCTTCTTATTGAGCGGCACAATTTCCGAATCATTCAGGCTGGCGATCGCTGCCAACAACACGGCGGCGTTGCCGTTATCGAAGGTCAGTTGCTGGTGTATCGTCTGAATTGCGTCTTTCTGGCCAACGGCATAGCCGAGCCGCATTCCCGCCATGCCGTAAACCTTTGAAAACGTCCGCGCAACAATCAAATTCCTATGCCGCGAAATCATATCGATCACGCTTGTGTATCGCGGATCTTCGACAAAATGGAAATAGGCCTCATCGACGAGAACGTACGTGGAGGCAGGCACCGTCGAAATAAAATCTGTGAATTCCGCGCGTGTGTTGATTGTCGCGGTGGGATTATTCGGATTGCAGACGTAAACCAGGCCGGCGCCATTCGCACAGGCGCGCGCCATAGCGGGAAGATCATGTCGAAAATCCGATGTGAGCGGAACCTTGATGGCGCGGGCGCGGCACACATTGGCGTAATAAGTAACCGCTTCGAACGTCGGTTCGGCAATCACCAACTGCTTTTGTGCTCCGACGAATGCAGCATCGCACGCGCGCAGAATTTCCGTCGAACCGCAGCCGAGCACCACATTCTCCGGCGCCACATGGTTCAACGCCGCAATGGAATGCACGGCGCGCACCCGCAGCGCGTCGGGATACCGGCAGGCAATCGCTTCAGAACTGGTAATCGCGGAAATCGCGCGAGGGCAAGGCCCGTAGGGATTCTCGTTAAAATCGATGCGAATCACCTCGTCGCGTTCCGCGGCATTTGCCTGTTCCGCCGTAGGCTGCGCCATGATTTTGGGCGAGATGCAAGCGGCTGCCAGCAACGCGCCGACCGACTTCCCAAATTCCCGCCGTGTGCTCCAAGGCTTCGTATTCTTTGCCGGCATGTCAATCTCCTCTGGCACAAGCTCTTTGGCAAAGCTAGTGCCAACTCCCATGTCGCACTTGGTCTGCGCTTGGCGGGACTATACGACTGGCCCAAGCGAAGCGCAAGCTAAGCTGTGGTGTTTCGGTGGTCTCCCGCGCGCGTTGACCATCTTGTGGCGGGAGCCTAAAATAATCAGGTGAAACAAACCAAACGGAAAGCGAGGAGCAGCGAAGCGCTGGCTTCGAAGAATGCCAAGCCCGCTGCCAGCGGCGCGAACGACCAGGCTCTGCGCGAACATCTTAAGAAACTTCTCGATGGCGGCGGCGCGCATCTTTCGTGGAAAGAAGCGCTTTCCGGAATGCCCGCAGAGTTGCAGGGCGTGAAGCCGCAAGGCTCGCCGCATACGGCGTGGCAGTTACTGGAGCACGTGCGCATTGCGTTATGGGACATTCTCGAATTCTCGCGCAATCCGAAGCACGTCTCGCCGCAATTTCCAGAGGGCTATTGGCCGCCGGCAGAAACTCCGCCGAGCGCAGAAGCATGGGACAAAAGCGTAAAAGCATTCGGCCGCGATTTGGACGGAATGAAAAAGCTGGTGGGCAATCCGAAAACGAATTTATTTGAACGCCTCGCGCACGGAGAGGGGCAAACGATTCTGCGCGAAGCGCTCGTTGCCGCCGATCACAACGCCTACCATCTAGGCCAAATCATGCTGTTGCGGAAAATGCTTGGCGCGTGGCCAGAATAGCTGCCCAGGAATTCTAAAAAGTTTACTAAAACTGGGATCATCATAGGGACCCGACTTGAAGAACAAATCAGCGGTCATCGAAGAAAATTCGATCACAGGAAAACACAACGGGAAGCGCGAAGCCATTTTCGACGCCTTTCGCAGGTGGGGAGTTTACGAGGCGCATCTCGATCCTCTCGGTGATCTGAAACCGCAGCCCGTTCCCGAGCTTGATCAATTGACGGGCGAAGTCGCGGACGAGGCGCTACGAATTTATTGCGGCTCCATCGGTGCGGAATTCATGCACATTCTCGATGGCCAGCGTCGCCGGTGGATTCAGGAGCGCATGGAGTCGCCTGCGCCAGAGCCAGACCGCTCGCGCATTCTCGAACGGCTGGTGCGCGCTGAATTATTCGAACAAGTGGTGCAGAGCCGCTATCTGGGCAATAAGAGATTTTCACTGGAAGGACTTACGTCCTTGATTCCGCTGCTGGACCAAACGCTCGAAACGGCAGCGGAAAGGGGCGCTGAAGAATTGGTCATCGGGATGAGCCATCGCGGGCGTTTGAACGTGATGATTCACATCGTTGGCAGGCCTGCGGAAGATATTTTCGCGCGGTTTGAGGATGTGGACGCCCGCAGTGGTCTCGGCGGCGGCGACGTGAAATATCACATCGGCGCGACCGGAGAATATACAACGCGCAGCGGGCGCACGGTCAACATCCACCTGGTTTCGAATCCGAGCCATCTGGAAGCGGTGGACCCAGTCGCGCTGGGACGCGCGCGGGCGAAGCA
This sequence comes from Candidatus Acidiferrales bacterium, assembly GCA_035933545.1. Taxonomy (GTDB): domain Bacteria; phylum Acidobacteriota; class Terriglobia; order Acidiferrales; family UBA7541; genus DAHUXN01. The sequence goes on from DASYYQ010000113.1 coordinate 7,197, forward strand.
GACGCGTCGTGGTGATAACGGAATCGAGCGGGTGCTTCCCGTGGTGATTCACGGCGACGCAGCTTTTGCCGGCCAGGGAATCTGGGCGGAGACGCTCAACTTCCTGATGATTGATGGATTCTCAGTCGGCGGCGGCGTGCACATTATTGTAAATAATCTGATTGGATTCACCGCTGTGCCCGCGGAATCGCAGTCATCGAGATTTGCTTCGGATATCGTGAAGCGTCTGCCAGTTCCGATTTTCCACGTGAATGCCGAAGACCCAGACGCGGTCGTGCGCGTGGCCAGAATGGCCGTGGAATATCGCTACACATTTCAGAGTCCGGTGTTGATCGATTTGATCGGCTACCGGCGCTATGGACACAGCGAGATTGACGATCCCACCATTACTCAGCCGCTGCGCTACCGCAAAATTCAGGCGCATCCGCCACTGTGGAAGATTTATGCGGAGCGAACCGGCGCGGATCCGACCGGCACCGTGGAAGAAGTGCGCGCCGAGTTTGAAGCGGCACAAAAAAAGGCCGTAAAGCTGGAGAAAATTCCGCGCATGAGGCAACTGCCAGATTACTGGGACAATTTCCAGGGCGGTAGATACAAAGCAGAGTTCGAGGTCGATACAGGTGTGCCGCAGGAAACTTTGCAGACACTCACCGGGAAGCTCACCAGCTATCCGTCGGATTTTGCGATTCACCCGAAGGTGAAAAAACTGCTGGAGCAGCGGGCAGCCATGGGCGCCGGAAAAAATCCGGTGGATTACGGAATGGCCGAGGCGCTGGCCTTCGCTTCTTTACTGACGCAGGGAGTTCCGGTGCGGCTGAGCGGGGAAGACAGCAAGCGCGGGACGTTCAATCAGCGGCACGCGGCGCTCATCGACACGCAAACGGAGAAAGAGTTTGTTCCGCTAGCGAATCTCTCACCGGAGCAGGCGCACTTTGAGGTGTACAACTCTTCACTTTCCGAGGCGGGAGTGATGGGATTCGAATACGGCTTCAGCCGCGATTTTCCAGAGGCGCTGGTGCTGTGGGAGGCTCAATTCGGTGACTTTGCTAACGGCGCGCAAGTGATCATCGATCAGTTCGTTGCGGCGGGCGAAGATAAATGGGGATTGCTCTCCGGGCTGGTGCTGCTGCTGCCGCACGGTTATGAAGGCCAGGGGCCCGAACATTCCAGCGGTCGTATCGAGCGCTATTTGCAACTGGCGGCGCGCGACAATATTCAGGTGTGCCAGCCGTCAAATGCTGCGCAGTATTTTCATTTGCTTCGCCGGCAAGCGCTGCGCCGGTGGCGCAAGCCGCTGGTTGTGTTCACGCCGAAGAGCATGCTGCGGCATCCGGCGGCGGCTTCGCCAATCGCGGATTTTTCGCTGCCGCGCTTCCAAAGTGTTTTGCCTGACCCGGAGGTGCGCGAGCCGCAACGGGTCCTGTTGTGTACTGGAAAAATCGGGCACGAATTGGCGATGGAGCGCAAAAGGCGCCAAGATGCGCAGACGGCGATTGTTTTTCTGGAGCAAATGTACCCGTTTCCGGAGAAAGATTTGGAAGCGGTGTTCAGCGGCTACGCGAATGCGCGGGATTTTGTGTGGGTGCAGGAAGAGCCCGCCAATATGGGCGCGCTGAATTTTGTAATGCGCCGCCTGCAACGCGTGCTGCGCGGACATGCGGTGCGCTCGGTGAAAAGATCAGCGAGCGCCAGTCCGGCGACCGGCTCGGCCAAAGCGCACGAACTCGAGCAGAAAACGCTGCTGGCGCTGGCGTTTGGCACCGGAAAAACCTAACGCAGGGCCGAAGCGAAGAGCAAACTGCGCCGGTCAAATCCTCTATTTTCGAGAAATAATTACGCTGTGCGTTGTAGGCAGGACGCGCAGTTCACTCACCGCAAATCCAGCTTTACGAAACATCTGTTCGTACTCTGCGAAGGTGTAGGCATCGCCTGCCGGAGTCAGCGCAAGCATGATGGCCGCGAAAGAAGCAGGAACCGGCGGCGAAACGCGATCTTCATTAGGGATAAAATCGAGAGTTATGGCGTGGCCGCCACCCTTGAGCGCTGCATGTACTTTGCGCATGAAATGTTCAATCTTTGCGGAATCATAATGATGCAGAAAATTCGGAAGCAGGACGACGTCGTACCCAGAGCCAAATTCAACCTCAAAGGCGTCGCCGGCAATGGTGTGATATCGCGACGCGACCCCGGCGCTCTGCGCGTTTTGCTTTGCCACTTCAAGAACGGAGGGCCAGTCGGTCGCGTAGATCTCGGCGTTCGGAAGATGCCGGGAAAAGGTGATGCCGAACATTCCGTGGCCTGCCGCCACGTCTAGAATTTTGCGGGCGGTCTTTGCCTCCTGCTCGGTCGCATGGAAGAGCAATTCGGCCATCTGCGTTTGCAGCGGCGCCATGGAACGGGCGAATTCGACCCACATGGGATGGTCGTTTGCGAGCGAAGCTTCACCCTCCAGCGAGGTACCGCCTTTTCGCACGGCGTCGGCAAAATTGCGAAATTGATTCTGTGTGAAATCGGACGCGACGAAATTTGCGCACGCCCCGATGTAGGCCGCCGAATGCTGGTCGAGAAAGATGGCCGCGTCAGGCGCTAACCCGTAGCGATTCGCGCTCTTTGTCAAAAAGCCGTGGACGACCAGATAATCGCAAAGGATGCGGGCGCCGCGTTCGGCCACGCCACATTTCGAAGCTATTGCTGCAGGAGTATCTGCGCCTTCACCAAGGGCGGTAAAGACTCCGAGATCGATCCCCGCTTTCAGTACACCGGTGAGTTGATAGGAGTTAAGCGACTGGAAAATTCGCTCTGGCGTGGGGCGCGGATTTTGGCTTGGAGCGGTCATCTTAGTTCCTTTCTTTAAAAGCAAAAGTATGCGTCACGGCGTTTACTCCAGCAAGCTGCAAAAAATCCGTTTCGGTACGGCCAAATATTCTAAAGTTGCGGTCACTGACTCACCACGAAGAGCTGGAGTGGCCGTAACCGCCGAAGTACCAGCGCACCCCGACCGTGTTATAGATTCCCAGCGGCTCCTTGTTCGGCCCGTAGTCGAACGTGCCAAGGCTTTTGTCGAATGGGCTGAAGGAAGTGACGCCATGATTGGTGATGCGCAGTTCGAAATGTCTGGGAAGAGCGATGGCCAAGCCAAGCGTGCGCTCCCAGGCGAGCGGCCTCATGGAATAGGTGTAGCTTATTTGTGGAATGTTATTGCCGAAAAAAAAACGCGGCTCGAAGAAAAAATAGGCGTGGCGAAGAGGGGTACGCGCAAAGGGCTGGAATTCGACATAGCCGCTGGCCATATAACGCGCGAAGGCCGAACAGGGTTGCTGAGGGAGGTTGCAGCGGCCGAGGTCCGGTTCGTTGTGCGGCGGAGCCAGCTCGAAATTCGCGTAGCCGCGCAGGAAACCTTTTCCAAAAAGCAACGGACCCGGATAGGCGTCTTTGGAAGAGGAAATTCCCTGCGAATTCTGCTGGGAATTCTGGGATGAAACTGTGGCAACCTGGCCGCGAGACTGTGAGGACGTTTGCGCCAGGGCGCCGCTGACAAAGAACGTCAGCATGAAAAACACGGCCGCACTGCGAGATGCGCACACCACATTGCGACGTTCAAATGGGTTCTGCATGGAAGTCCCCTTTGCGATGAGATGAAAGAGTGAAAAGTCCCGACGCCGCGGCGCGGCTCGAATCAGTGCAGCCCGACGCTGCCGCGAACCGACGCAATAAGCTTGGCAGAATCGTAGCCCACGCCGTCCTTGAAAACGAGTTCCGTTTTTTCGATGTCGCCGATGTTTTTGGACGGATCGCCGTCAATCACCACAATGTCCGCCTGCTTGCCGGTGGCGAGAGTGCCAACGCGATCGTCTTCGCCGAGGAAGCGCGCGCCGTTTTCCGTATAGATATGAACCGCTTCCACGGGCGTGAAACCGGTTTGCACGAGAAGCTCCAGTTCCCGTTGATCGCCGAAACCAGCCAGGTCGCCGCCGTAACCGGTGGGATCTTCGCCGGCGAGAAGAACGCCGCCTGCCTTTACAAAATCGTATTCAAACTGCATCTCCTTCTTGAGGAGCGCAGGCCAGGGCGAATTTGTGGATTGGCCGATGACGGATCGCTGACCGAGATACGCAATGGCGGCCTCAGGCAGCAGTGCATCAATGACGCGGCGTTCGAGTGGAGGCTGATTCGGAACGAACGTTTCGAATACGGGCAAAGTGGAAGTTATGGCGACGTGGTGCGCAACCAGATCGCGAATGGTGTCCTGAACCTGCGGGCCTTCTACATCGATTTTTGCCAGAGTCTGGGCAGTGAGCTGTTGAGAAGGGCAAACATCGGGCGTTTTCCCGGGATCGAATTCGGTGTCGACCATCAGACCATGTTCGAGGTTGTCGATTCCCAGAGCGGCGGCCTCTTTGAATCCAACGGAGCAAAGATGGCCGGTGATTCTGAGATGCCGCTTATGAACGGCGTCGATTGCCGCAGCCAGCTCCGCGCGCGTGATGTGCATATAGGCTTTAAAGGAGGTGACGCCTTCATCGGCCCAGTAGTTTACGGTGCGGCGAGCGTCCTCCGGGCCGGTGAGTTCGTGCATATTCGGAGTGTACGAGCCGGCGCCTTCGAGGTAGGGGCCGGTCACATGGATTTTCGGGCCCGCGAGCTTCCCTTCGTTAATTAATTTTCTCAGTTCCAAATCCGTGTAAGGTTCGACGGCGCCGGTGGTGCGCAGGGAAGTTACTCCGCACGCCAGATACAGCCGGGGGAAGCTGAAACCCATTTCGTTATAGAGGGCGACGGCGCGGTCGCCGGCAGGATAGAACATGTGTTCATGCATGCCGACCAAACCCGGAGTAACGGTCTTGCCGGTTAAGTCAAGGACCTGAGCGCCGGAAGGAGCCGGCGTGGATGCCGAGTCGCCGATGGACTGGATTTTGCCGTCGGAAATGATGATCGTCTGATCCTCGCGCGCCGCGGAACTGGTGCCGTCAATAACGCGAACATGGGTGAGCGCAACCACCGGCGCGCTGACTTTCACGAATTCGCGCACACCCGGCGCAAGCGCCAAAACGGATTGCGCGCAAAGCTGCAAAGCGGAACAGAAAATGACGGAGAGCATTGCCATGAAAAATACGCCAATTCGAATCCACTTCATTTCAGTGCACCTTTCGCGCCGCGCGTCTCTTGAACAGGTCGCGGGCGGCGTCATTTTGCTCCAAGCGCGCCATCGAGGCAACCGGAATGCAGAGATCACAACCAGACGGAAATATTGACCGCAGGTGCGGCGCGGAATAGCCTACTGCGCTTAGTGAATCGAGGTGAGAAATGAGAATTGAGGCATTTGAACTGGAGCGCTGGCAATCCGTTTGGGAGAACCGCGTTGAACTGAATATCGCCGAGAGCGGAGTTGACCCCCTAAGCGTACGCGAATTGCTGGAAGACAACGCGGTGGATTTGGATCAGATTCTCGACGCGCGACTTAGCTATCCGCAGACCAATGGCAGCGAAGAACTACGCGCGAGAATTGCGGCGCTTTACGGGCAAGCCAGCGCGAACAATGTGCTACTGACCTGCGGTGGCGCGGAAGCAAATTACCTGGCGACGTGGGCGTTGATCGAGCGCGGCGACCAAGTTGTTTTCATGCAGCCGAATTACATGCAAGTGGCAGGATTGGCGAAAGCTTTCGGCGCGGAAGTGAAGCCATGGTGGCTCTGCGAGAAATTGAATTGGGCGCCCGATGCGGATGAACTTGCCAAGCTGGTGACTTCGCGCACAAAGATAATTGCCGTGTGTAATCCGAGTAATCCGACCGGCGCGGTGCTCAGCGAGCAAGCAATGAATGCGATTTGCGCGGCGGCGGCCAAAGCCGGCGCATGGATTCTGGCGGACGAGGTCTATCGCGGCGCGGAATTCGACGGGCAGACCACGCCAAGTTTTTGGGGACGTTACGAACGCGTGCTGTGCACCGGGGGACTTTCCAAAGCTTATGGATTGCCGGGGCTGCGCACCGGATGGATTGTCGCGCCGCAGGAAATGTCGGAGAAACTATGGGGATATCACGATTACACAAGCATCGCCCCGACGATGCTTACGGACCGCATCGCTTCGCTAGCGCTTGAGCCGCGAAGACAGGTGCGATTGCTGGAACGCACGCGGGGGATTCTGCGGGAGAATTATCCTCTAATCGGCGCTTGGCTCGCAAAACATGAAGACGTTTTTTCGCACATCGCGCCGAACGCAGGAGCAATTGCGTGGATTGGATTCCGCAAGAAATGGAATTCAGCGGCGGTCGCCGAAGAACTTCGCGCGAAAAAAGGAGTCTTGCTGGTACCCGGAGAGCAATTCGCCATGCCGGGATATCTGCGCATCGGTTTTGGGGAGAATCTGGAGAAGCTGCGAAAAGCGCTGGCGCGATTTGATGAGTGGTTTGAAGAGGCTTCGAACAAGTAGAGGCGGTTTCGGTGAACGTTCCGAAGGGAGATTTTACACTTCCAGAGGTTCCGGCTCAACGTGGTCAGCCAGATGATCCCCGACAAAGTGACCGGAAACATTCAATGCATCGGTTCATTTCAACAGCCACGCTGCGGTTCGCGCCCATACCGCTGTATTGCGAGTCCAAATCAACAGGGGGTCCGAGGAAAAATCAGTCCCTTTCATCGAATGAGCCAGTTCCCAAAATGATGCCACGCTGCACTGTGACCGACCAGAATAACGACAACGTCCCAAACAAAAATCGCGACCGCTCCCCATAGCGAGACGCGATTGAAACGCCCCAGTGAAAATCGATCGTAGGCCGCACTTGCGAAAAGAAAGGCAAGAATCAGAACCAGCAAAATGACGGCTTGCATCTGGTGCGGGAAGGGGCTGTGACCAATCAAGTGAGCCAGTGGCGCTGGCATTAGACCGCCCAAGATCGCCAGCACCATCAGGCGCTTATGAACCTGGCTTCGACGCCGATACCAATAGCCGGCAGCAACCAGTACCGAGAATGCGACAAGATTGCTGAGGGGACCAATGCTGAGCGTGTGGCCCTTGAAGCCGAGGTCTCCACTTAAATCGAATCCTCGCCGCGCCATTGCGACGGTCGTCTCATAGCCGGTCACCACTACAGCGAATGCGATTACCGCGGACGCCATTCCGAGACGCCGATGTAGCTCCGTTCTTTGTGTGGCGATCAGGGTAGCTTGCGAAAGAAAAATCAGAAGCCACGTAAAGGACGCGATGCCGTGTGCCTCGGCCAGGGGCGTGATAGGAGCATTGCGACCCGATGCCTCGATAATCGCCGGACCAAACCCAGCTAGCACGGTCATGATGGAGACTACTGCAACTGCCAGATAGAACCGTCGATCAGTTGGGCCGGCCCGTAACCATGTTGATGTTGGTGCCGTTGCCGCGGTTCGGTTCACACGTTCAACTTTCATATTCCTTTCCTGGAGCCGCTTCTTCTCACGAGAGTTCCCTGGGGCATTTGTCTGTCTCTGTGTAGGTCAATCGAACACATGTTTCCCAGCACTCACCGGATTAGCCAGGTCGCAAATCGCGTCCAAGCATGCGTAGCGCCAAGCGGAAAACTCAAAGGATACGACGCGAGGATCAGCAGCATGCCCAACCGAAGGCTAATGCCATGTTTGGATTGCTCCCATGCGAAAAATCTCGCCGCAGCGGAACATCAATGCTAGCAGAGAAATGCGGGCGCGGAGAGCGAATTGTTCGGGGAGATTGCTCTGCTCGAATTTGTGCCCAAAGAGCCGGAAGCAAGTTGCAACGCCAAGGCCTGCCGAGCCGAAGCGGGCCAAGGGGCGTAGGTTGGTGGACGTGGCCGGGATCGAACCGGCGACCCCCTGCTTGCAAATGAACTTTAAGAACGCTATGTGGCTGTCTTGTCTTGCCTTTACCTATGTCGTGATAGACGGTTTTTGACCGTATTTGGCAGCAGTTGTTCCCAAGTTGTTCCCGAATTTATTTTCGTGCGTGACCCCCTGCCCGAGATCGACTAATCCGAGTTGTTCCCACGTCTTTTTAGGAACAACTTGGGAACAGTTGGCGAATACGTCTGACAGTAAACCTGAGCGCCAACCGAGGCGCGACGCCATAACTACACGATTCTAAGGCCGAAGGCGGCGAGTCGCGCCACTCTTGAATGTCTTCCTCGGAAACATCTGGCACAATGGGCACGGTGTAAATGGACTGCCATGAGCTTCGCACCACGATTCACGATTACACATGCTATCACAGCGGCGCTGACAAGGATTGAGCGCGCCCGTGGATTTCTGGATGCAGCCAAACTGTCGGAAGACTGGATTGGCAAAATGCAGAAGCGCGCTCTCGTCCTTGAGGCTCACCATACGACGCATATCGAAGGCACTCAACTGACGCTCGAACAATCCGAGCGCATTTTGGCTGGCAAGAAAGTCCAGGGAGCTAGCCCGGATGATACAAAGGAACTGCTGAACTACAAGAAGGCATTCGAGCTGGTCTCGGATTACTTGGAAAGCGGCGAGCCGATCACCGAAGCCGTGATTCGGCAGATTCACAAGCGCCTGGTTCAAGGTGTACGCGGAAACAAAGCATCGCCCGGAGAGTATCGCAAGATTCAGAATTACATCGTCAACTCGCGTACCGGAGAAAAGACGTACACGCCGCCCCCGCCGCTGGAAGTTCCGCCGATGATGACCGACTTTGTCGCTTGGCTGCAAAAAGAGACAGAAATCAATTCAGTGATTGTGGCCGGGATTGCGCAGTTTCAACTCGTCCACATCCACCCCTTTGTTGACGGCAATGGGCGTTCGGCGCGCTTGCTCTCGACTCTGTGCCTCTACAGGACGGGCTACGATTTCAAGCGCCTCTTCACGATCAGCGAGTATTACGACCGCGACCGACCCGCCTATTACAAGGCGCTCCAGAGCGTGCGTGAGAGCGGGATGGACATGACGGGTTGGCTCGAATATTTCACGGAAGGTCTGGGCGCTCAGATGCGGGAAGTCCAGGTCACTGCTGAGCATGTGATCCGCCGCGATGTGGTTCTGGCCAAAGCTCGAAAGAATGGCCTGAAAGACCGTCCGGTTGCACTCCTCGATTTCCTGCTTGGGGCAGGCAAAGCGACGGTCGCCGAGTGTGAAGAGGAGTTGAAGGTGAACAGAAGAACGCTGCAACGCGATCTGAAACTGCTCGTAGAGAAGGGCCTAGTCAGCGAAGTTGGAACTGGCCCCACGGATCCCACCAAATACTATCAGCCGTTACTATGACAAGCTGTGACAGGTTACTGTGACAGGGTGTGACAGCCTAGCCTCCGCTTTCGGGAGGGAGAGGCTTGTCCGGCGTGATGGCCGCGATGATTTCGGCGGCGGTGCGCTGTACGAGTTCGAGGCTCTCAAGCAGCACGGCGGCGTCGCCATTCCACAAAGAGATGTAATCCTGGTTATGTCGAGCTCAACGTAAGCAAGATTATGTGGTGGCCGTATTTATGTGACGCCCAGCGTCGTTCGTTAGATAAACAGCGGGTTCGACGGCTGCCAGGCGTCACATAAGTTGGGGTTGCCGCGGCTAGAGTTGAGCCAGGAACGCAAGGAGATCGGGATCATCCCGCCAGCGTTTTCCGTTTCTCCGTGATGGTGCCTCGCACCTTGCTAGTGCTTTCGCTTTCATTTCCAGGTCGCTTTCTGCATAGATGTTAGTTGTGTCGATCGAGACGTGTCCCAGCCACGCGCGGATCGTGTTGATATCGACTCCGGCCCGCAACAAGTGAGTCGCCGTGGTGTGCCGGATCGTGTGCGGACTTACGTGCTTTTCTCGCAGTTCTGGGCAACGGGTCCCGGCCATGCGCGCATAGCGGGTAACGATGTCGTGGACCCCGAACCTCGTCATCGGCTGGCCGGTACGACTCTGAAACACGTGCTCGGTATCCTCGCGCCCTTTGATTAGCGGTTTCAGCGCGGCGACTGTGGAGGCCCACAACGGGCAGAGGCGGGTCTTATTGCCCTTGCCGTGTAGCTGAACGAACGATTGCGACTTCTCGTGCGGGCCGTGCAGGCGCAGATCGCCGACCGTCAGCTCAGCTACTTCACTGGCACGGGCGCCCGAGTTGTACATGAACAACAGCAGCGTGTGGTCCCTTGCTCCGAGCCGACTGGTCAGCTCCGGCACGGCAAGCAGCGCGTCGATTTCGCTCTTTTCGAGGTACCCAACGGGCTTGTGCCCTCGCTTTTTGAAGGGAACAGCGTGAACCTGCGCAGACCAGAGCAAGTGTTCCGGGCTATGCTCAGCGGTGAACGTTGCTAGCGTGTGGACGGCGGCCAGGCGCTGGTTCCGCGTTGAGATGGAGCACCCCCGCACTTCCTCGATGTGCCGGATGAACCTTCTTACAAGATCGGCGCTGATATCCTCGACAAGCAGTTCGTCTGGCCTCTTGTGTAAAGTCGCGCCCGCGAAGGTCACGAGCAATCGCAGGGCGTCGCGATAGCTGTGTTGTGTGTTACGGGCGAAGTTGCGATCTGAGGGAAGATATTCCAGCAGGAACCGTTTGATCCACGGCGCGAGGGCGCGTTTATCTTTCATCGGCGCCTCCCGACACGTACCGTTCGAAGCGACGATTCGCCTGTTCCAGCAGTTCCGGGGTCATCGTCAGATATCGCTGGGTCGAACTCAGTTCAACGTGTCCGAGGTATGTGCAGAGAGTGGGAA
>DASYYQ010000124.1:0-6680 GCA_035933545.1 Candidatus Acidiferrales bacterium
AGCAAAGAATTGATCCGGAGCTTTTCCGGTCGATTCCCGCGGAGCTGATGTTCCGCTACAACTTTGTTCCGCTGGAATCGCGGGATCATTCGCTGGTGGTGGTGGTGTCGGACCCCAGCCAGTTGCTTGTGAACGATGAGCTGGCGCTGCTGCTCGGAAAGAAAATCACCATTAAAGTGGCTACGGCGACGCAGATCAGCGAACTGCTGAAAAAAACCGAACAGTCGCAGCGCGTTCTGGATCAGGCCACCGAAGGCTTCACGCTGCAGGTGATCAGCGACGAAGACGGCGAAGAAAATATTTCGATGGAGAAGCTGGCGCGCGCCGATAGCGGCGTGAGCCCGGTGGTGCGGCTGGTGGACACGGTCATTTTCACGGCGCTGGAGCGCAGGGCCAGCGATATTCATATCGAAACGCGCAACCAGGAAGTTGCGGTGAAGTACAGAATCGACGGCGTGTTGCAATACGCCATGCAGCCGTTGGCCAAGGAATGGCATACCACGATTCTTTCGCGCATCAAGGTGATGAGCGAACTGGACATCGCCGAGCGGCGCGTGCCCCAGGATGGGCGCTTTCGGGTGCGTTACAAAGGAAGGTTCATTGATTTTCGCGTGTCCATCATGCCGTCGGTGCACGGCGAAGATGCGGTGCTGCGCGTGCTGGACAAAGAAACGCTCAGCGAGAAGTTCCGCAATTTGACGCTGGACGTAGTGGGATTCGCGGAAGAGGATTTGCGGAAATTCCGGCGGTACATTCACGAGCCTTACGGAATGGTGCTGGTGACGGGCCCCACAGGCTCGGGGAAAACCACGACGCTCTACGCGGCCATCAACGAAATCAAGACGGACGAAGATAAAATCATCACCATCGAAGACCCGGTGGAATATCAGGTGCGCGGAATCACGCAGATTCCTGTGAACGAGAAGAAAGGGCTGACGTTCGCGCGAGGCTTGCGCTCGATTCTGCGGCATGATCCGGACAAAATCATGGTGGGCGAAATTCGCGACCACGAGACGGCGCAAATCGCCATTCAGTCGGCGCTGACGGGGCATTTGGTGTTCACTACAGTGCACGCCAACAACGTCACCGACGTGATCGGGCGTTTCGTGAACATGGACGTCGAGCCGTACAACTTTGTGTCCGCGCTGAATTGCATCCTGGCGCAGCGGCTGGTGCGCGTGATTTGCCCGAACTGCAAAAAAGAAGTGAAGTATTCGCCGGAGACGCTGCGCGAATCGGGACTCGATCCTCAGGAATGGGGCGATGTCCCCTTCTATGAAGGCGCGGGATGCTTGGATTGCTCGGGAAGCGGATTTCGCGGGCGCACGGCGATTTGCGAATTGCTGGATCTCTCCGATCGCATTCGCGAGATGATCATCGACAAACGGCCCAGCTCGGAAATCAAGCGCGCTGCGAAAGACGAGGGCATGCAATTTTTGCGCGAATCCGGATTGTCGCGCGTGCGCGCGGGAATTACTACGCTGCGCGAGATTAATAAGGTGACGTTCATTGAATAGCTTGACGACAATGCCGTCGCGCGCCAGGCAGGAGGAACGGCGCAGGAGCGCATTCGACTGGTTGGACGCCATGCCGCACCCCAGCGTGGTGGTGGAAATTGCATCCACCCACGTGGCCGCGGCACGCTGGGGCAGGAGCCTGGCGCATTTGACGGCGTTCGCGGCGGAGCGTTTGCCGGACGGGGCGGTGACGCCTTCGGCGACGCAGGCGAATATCGCGGAGCGCGGCGCGGTGCGCTCGGCGATTCACAGCGTGATGTCGCGTGTGCCGCGACAGGGCGCTGACGTGGCGCTGCTGCTGCCCGACCCGAGCATTCGCGTTTTCATTTTGCCCTTCGACACTTTCCCGCGCGGCGCCAGCGACGCTCTGCCCCTGCTGCGCTGGCGATTGAAAAAAAGTTTGCCGTTCGACGCGGAAGAAGCGGTGATTTCCTGGATGCGCCAGCCGAGCCGCGACGGGAAAATTGATATTGTGGCTGCGGTGGCGCGGCAGAAAGTTGTCAGAGAATACGAATCGCTGCTCGAAGAGGAAGGATTGTCAGCCGGAGTGGTGCAGAGCTCGACGCTGGCGACGCTGCCAATCCTAAATGAGCGCGGGGCGACGCTGCTCACGCGATTCAGCGGGCGCAATCTGACCACCGTGATCGTGCGGCGCGAGGCCATGTGCGTCTATCGTTCGACGGAATTGGGAATGGGCCCGGAGGGACTGAAGCCGCAGGCGATTTTTGACGAAGTGTTTCCGGCGGTGGCGTTTTATCAAGACGCCTGGAGTGACAGAGTCGAGCAACTGCGCCTGGCGGGTTTCGGAGCGGGCGAAGAAGAACTTCGGGAAGCGCTGGCGCGCGAGATTGGCTGTCCTGCCGAGCCGCTGGCGATCGGCCCTGGCTTCACCGAAGAAGCGCGTTCGCTGGTGGCGCAGGGACTTGAGCCGCTGGTGGGATGGCAAATGAATCGCGGCGCGTAAATTGGGGCTATAGGAACTGCAAATATGAGAGCTCATTTTAATCTGGCTACAGTGCCGCTCGAAAATAACCGGCGTTTCGTTGCCGGGTCGAGCGTGCTGGGCATCGTGGGACTTGCGGCGCTGCTGCTGCTTTCCATGCATGTGGTGCAAGTGCGGCGCGCGAATCAAGCGATGCGCATGAAAATCTCCCGGCTGCAATCGCAGATTCACACCTCGGTGCGCCAGCAAGAGATTTTGCGGCAGGAATTCAAGGCTCCGCAGGCGGTTGAAGCGATGAAACGCTCGCAGTTCCTGAACGGACTGATCGAGCAGCGCACTTTTCCATGGACAAGATTGTTCGCCGATCTGGGGCAAATTCTGCCGCCGGGGGTGCGCGTAATCAGCATCTCGCCCAAGATGGGAGAGGACGGGAAAGTTGAGCTTACCTTCTCGGTCGGCGCAATAAACGATGAGCAGGGGAACAAATTCTTGCGAGCCATCAGTTCTTCGCCGGTATTTTCCGACGTGATTCCGATGCAGGAGAGCCGGCCGCAAACACAGTCGGATGGAGATATGGACAAAGTCCTGTTGAGCCTTCAGGCGCGTTATTCGACATTATGAACGTGAACCGGCGCACAAATTCGCGCAAGTGGAAGCTGGCGGTGAAAATCGCGCTGGGCTGCGTGCTGGCTGCCGACGCAGCGCTGGGCGTGGTTAGCTGGCGCGCCGCAAGCGAGGCGCCCCAAGCGCAAGCGCAGCAAGTGGCGCGTCTGACGCAAGAGGCCAGATTGTTGGCTGTGGACGTTCAAAGAGGCCAGGCGATCGAAAGGCGTCTGCCGGATCTGACGAAAGAGTGCGACCAGTTTTACCAGAAGGATTTGCTGCCCTCGTCTTCAGGATACGCCGCCATCATTGCCGACATCGAGCAAATGGCCAAAGACGCAGGAGTGCAGACGAGCGGCCTGAAGTTCAATCCAAAAGCGGTCAAAGATCGCGCTCTTGAACAGGTGCAAATTTCCAGTTCCGTGCAGGGCGATTATCAAGGCTTGATTCGCCTCATCGATGAAATTGAACGCTCGCCGCATTTTTACTTGCTCGACGAGCTGGCGCTGGCGTCGCACAAATCGGGAACAATTGAACTGCAACTCAAGTTGCGGACGTACTTTCGGACGTGAAGGACACGAAAAAAACACGGTATGAGATTGGTGCGCTGGCAGTGCTGCTGCTGGTGCTCGCCCTGGTAGCGCGATACGCGCTGCGCTCGCAAACCAGCGAGGTTGCCGGCGTTTACGCGGACAATTCCCAATTTCACCCTTTGAATGTGCCGGATCCTTCGCTGCGCTTGGATTTGCTCGCACGGATGCAGAACGAGAAATTCAACGGGCAGGATCGCAATATTTTCAGCGCTGCGCCGCTTCCGCCGTCGCCCGCGCAAATCGAGGCGCAGAGGGCAGCGCAGCAGGCTCCGCCGCCGCTTCCGGCTGGGCCTCCGCCGCTGACTGTGCCGGCGAACTTTTACGGCATCGTGACCGATTTGGCCACCGGGCACAAACGCGCCTGTTTTTCGGCGAATGCGGATGACGTTTACATCGTGCCGGAGGGCGGCACGCTGATGAATCAGTTCCGCGTGGTCAAAATCGGGAACAATTCGGTGGAGTTGCAGGAACTTTCGACCGGCCGCACTACCACTCTTGTATTGGCAAACGCTCCCGGCATGCCGGTGAATCCGCAGCAGGCGCAAAATTGAAAGAATCGAATAGGAAGAGCCGTTTTGCCGGGCGGAGCAGCAGCGAGCGCGGCTATGCGCTGATGTTCGTGCTTTTTTTGATGGCTCTGATTCTCATCGGCGCGGCGACGGCGGTGCTGAATTCGTTCACGGAAGGGCAGCGCGAAAAAGAGGCGATGATGATTTGGCGCGGCGAGCAATACCAGCGCGCGATTGGCATGTTTTACCGCAAATTCGGGCGCTTTCCAACGAGCATCGACGACCTCGTGAAAGAGCAGAACGGCAACATTCGTTTTTTGCGCGAGGCGTACAAGAATCCGATGAACAAAGAGGATGGTTCGTGGCGCTTCATCTACGTCACGCCCGCCGGGCAATTAATCGGAAGCGTGCGCTACATTTCGCTGCAGCAAATGGCATTTTTGGATAAACAGCGCGAAATGGGCATTTCCGCGGGCGCGCCGGCAAATCCATCCGGCACAGATGATTCGAACTCGGATGAGAATTCCGGCTTTGGGGCGCAGGGCGGAACGAATCCTGCTGGAAACAATTCCACGAGCGGCGGATTGACGGCTCCCGGAGCATCTCCTCAGGCGCAGGGGCAAACTCCACAGCCTCCCGGAGCGCCCTCATTTTTTTCGCAGCCGTTGCAAATGCAAAGCGGCGCGAGTGGCGGATTCAGCCTCAGCGAGCAATCCAGTTCGATGGATTCCAGCGGCCCGGTGATCGGCGGATTCATCATCGGAGTGGCGGGCAAGCAAGACAAACATTCCATCAAAGTCTACAAGGGCGGAACGACGTACAAACAATGGGAATTTATTTTTAACCCATTGGAGCAGGTGCAGACAATTGGCGGATTCTCCACCGGCCCGCAGGTGAGCCCTAACGGCACCCAGCCCATCACGACTCCGATGATTCCTCAACCTCCGCAGCAACAGCCGCAGATTCCTCAGCAGCCGCAATAAATATTTTTACAATGCAGTTGCTGGTTGTCGCTCGATTGGCTGCTTCGCTGGAGCGAGTGCAACCAGGGCTATGCCGATGACAATGAGCGCCCAAACGCCCCAGAGTTCTCCACGCTCAACGAAACCTCGGAATGCCTGTACCCCCATAACGCCGGCATGCGCAAAGCTTGACCATGCCGTGAACGCGATCAGGCTGCGATTCGCCGATGGATTACGGACTGCCAGCAGCAAGAAAAAGCCAAGTGTGACGTAGAGACTTAGCATCATTGCGAGCGCGGGTTCGTGCTTCAGAAATATCACCAACGGGTAAACCCCTGCGACGAAAAGCAGCCCGACGAGAATTAATACAACCTTCAGCGCTCGCTCCCTCCACATGGATCCTCCAATGGGCAATACGAAATCAAGAGATGGTAGCCGGCATTATTTCAGTTAAATGTCCAGGACGTATTTGCGGATGGCCGCAGCCACGCCGCATTCGTCATTCGAGAGAGTAACGGGCCAGCCGAGCGATTTCAACTCGACGACGCTGTTGGCCATTACCACGGGGAGGCCTGCGAATTCCAGCATGTCGCGGTCGTTCCAATTGTCGCCGAGAGCCATAATTTCTTCGCGCGCGATTCCGCGGCGGCGCGCCCATTCGGCGAGCGCGGCGCCTTTGGAAGAACCGCTGGAAATCACGTCGAGAATACTCAAGTCGCGATGCTCGTATTCCGTGTGCGCGAGACCGAATTGCGGCGAGCAGGGCAGTTTTTTCACAATTCCCAGCGCGGCTCGCATGCGCGCGACCGGCCCGACGAACATCACTTGAATCGGATCTTCGGTGAGGCAATTTTCCAGAGGGACGCATTCGGAAATGAATTCGCGATTGCGCTGATAGTAGCCGCCGCTGACGCCGTCATTCCAGTCGATCCGCTCGAAGATCACCTGGCCATCACGCGGCCGGTCGAAAACCACGGCGGCGCCGGAGCGGAATTCGATCGTGGCGGCGAGCACTTCGCGGGCGATGGCGCGCGGCAAAAGGCGCCGCAAATGCGTTACGCCGGATTTCGACTTGATCAGCGCGCCGTTATTGATAATCAGCGCGACCTCGCACGGAATGCGCTCCGCAATCGGCCGCGCAAAATCGAATCTCCGGCCAGTGACCAGCACGATTTCGCTGCCGCGCGACTGCGCTTCGACAATTGCGTCACGATTGGCGTCGGGCAGTTCGTGACGGTTATCGAGTAGCGTGCCGTCAATGTCCATGGCAATCAGGCGAATGGCCATCGCGCAACATTGTAACGTGAGCGGCTGGTGCGAGGCGTTTTAGCGCGATGCGATGTGCTAAACTTTTTCGCTTATGAAAAATACATTGCAGACATCCATCACTCATCTGGAATGCTCGAAGTGCAAACAAACCTATCCGCACAACCAGTTGCGCAATTTGTGCGATTGTGGCGGCCCGCTCCTGGCGCGTTATGACCTGAATGCGGCAAAAAAGACGCTGACACGCGAGGCGCTGCGTTCGCGCCCGAAAAACATGTGGCGATTCG
>DASYYQ010000155.1:0-2771 GCA_035933545.1 Candidatus Acidiferrales bacterium
TCTTCCATCTCCTGCACCCACTCGATGAGCTGGCGCATCCAGACGACGCGATGATCGTCGGTCTCGGAAGGGGCGCGGCCGTCTTTGTATTTCCAGTGCGCGGCGACGCCCTGTTCGGCGATGCGGTGCATTTCCTGAGTGCGAATTTGGATTTCGAATGGCTGGCCGGAGTGAATGACGGTGGTGTGGAGCGACTGATATAGATTGGGGCGCGGCATGGCGATGTAGTCTTTGAAGCGGCCCGGAACCGGGGGCCAAATCTGATGGACTACGCCGAGAGCGGCGTAACAGTTCTTGACCGTATCGGTGATCACGCGGACGGCCATCAGATCGTAGACCTGATCGAAATTGCGCTGCTGGCGCTGCATTTTGTGGTGCAGCGAGTAGAGACCTTTGGTGCGTCCCTCGACTTCGGCGGGGAGGCCATTTTCGACCATTTTTTTGCGAATGGCGTCCTGAACTTCGTGAAGGAATTTTTCCTGGACTTTGGTTTTGGTGGCGACTTTTTTCTGTAATTCGAGAAACGCGGAAGGCTCGAGATAGCGGAAGGCGAGATTTTCCAGTTCACTGCGCACCAAGCCCATGCCGAGACGGTTGGCGACGGGAGCGTAGATGTCGAGGGTTTCTCGTGCGATGCGCTCTTGACGATCGGGCGCAAGATATTCAAGGGTGCGCATGTTGTGAAGGCGGTCGGCGAGCTTCACCAGAATGACGCGAACGTCATTGACCATGGCGAGGAGCATTTTGCGAACGTTTTCAGCCTGACGAGCCTCGGGAGCCATCAGATCGATGCGGCTGATTTTCGTGGCGCCCTCGACGACACGAGCCACATCCGGGCCGAACATTTCCGAGATTTGCTCCACGGGGATTCTGGTGTCTTCGACGACATCGTGGAGTAAAGCGGCGCACAGGGTGGTTACGTCGAGCTTCATGTCGACCAGAATGTTGGCGACGGCGAGCGGGTGAGACAGGTAAGGCTCGCCAGACTCGCGGCGCTGTAGGCGATGCTGCTGGGAGGCAAAATCGTAAGCGCGACGGAGGAGATCCATATCGTCGCCGGGGCGATTGTGGCGCACTTTGTCCATCAGCTCGACGAAACGCAGGTCGAGCATGCGCTGAGCGACTGGATCGACGGACGGTTTGCTTTCTGGGCTCACGATTAGAGCATTGTACGACGGAAAAGCGAAAGTTTCACCAGTAAGGCGGATTGCAAGAAGAGCGCAAACAGAATTGACACTCGTTGCGGTTAGTACGGCCTCAAGTCTTTTTTGTAGAGTTACTTAACGAATTGGGACTGCGTTTAGAAATTAAGGAACAGCCGACGTTGGGGCGAAGGCTATGGGTGGTGACTGCGGAAACCGGAACGGAAAAGCCCCACGTCAGCCGACGCAAATGCGGCGTCGGCGGGACGCGAGCTACAACGAAGGAAAACGCCACGGGCTCGCGCCGGCGGACGTCACCCTTCGCTCTTATCCAATCAACTTTTTGATGTCTAAGGGTGCGGTTCTTCAAGCCGGAACCATGCCGAGAAACTCACGCGCGACCCCGCCACACGCCTCGCCATTCGAATTCGGCTAGTATAAGCCTCTTCGCGCCTTGCCCCTTTTTCGCCTTTTCTCCGCCTGCGCGCTTTCCCCGCTCTCCTAATTCGACGATAATGAATTCCTCGAATGAATCGCCGCGTTCCCATTCTCATCCTGCTCGCGCTTTCCATCGGCATTTACGTGGGAACGTCAGGCTGGCCGCCGCTGCTCGATAGCTCTGACGCGGGGCACGCCGAAGCCGCGCGCGAAATGCTGCAAAGCCACAACTGGGTGATCCTGCACATCGACGGGATCCGCTATCTGGAAAAGCCGCCGCTGCATTACTGGCTCGTCGCGGCGAGCTATGCAGTGTTCGGAGTCAGCGCCTTCGCAACGCGCTTCCCGCTGGCGCTCGCCGTCGTAGGCCTGGTGCTGATGGTTTATTTTTTCGGACGCAGATGGTTTGGCGAACGCGCGGGATTTTATGCGGGCCTGATCATATGTACTTCGCCGGGCGTGTTTCTGTTCACTCGCATCATGCTTCCGGAAGCGATTTACGCGCTTTTTTTCACGGCGGCGTTTTATTTATTTTTGCGCGCGTGGCAAGGGACGCTTTCCGCGCGAGCCGGCTACTGGGGCGCGGCGGCGCTGATCGCGCTCTCCGTACTTACGCGCTCGCTCATCGGCGTCGTGTTCCCCGTGGCAATTCTTTTCTTTTTTCTGCTGGCCACGGGGCGCTTAAAGGAATGGCGGAGATTGCCGCTGATTTCGTCGCTAATCGTTTTTTTGATTGTGGCGCTGCCGTGGCATATTGCCGCGTTATTCAGCGGGCACGGAGTTTTTGGCGGATTTTTCTGGTTTTACTTCATCAACGAGCAGATTTTCCGCGCGCTTGGCTGGCGATATCCGGCCGATTACGAAGCCGTGCCGCTGTGGCTGTGGACCGCAGAGCACATTGTATGGTTCTTTCCGTGGATTGTATTTTTGCCCTCCGCGATTCGCGAAATCCCTCCGATGCGCGAATGGCGAAAAAATCTGAACGAACGTGGACAGGTGCTGGTGCTGCTGAGCATTTGGGCACTGTTTATTTTGCTTTTCTTTTCCTGGACGAAAAGCCGCATGGAGTATTACAGCTTCAGCGCGTGGCCCGCGATTGCGATTTTGCTTGGCCTGGGATTGGCGCGGGCCGAGGAGCGCGCGGCGAAGTGGTTGCCCCGCGTGCAAGGCGCGCTCGCCGGCCTCGGCGTG
>DASYYQ010000172.1:0-3957 GCA_035933545.1 Candidatus Acidiferrales bacterium
CACAAAGGAAATCAGAGCCCCTGGCAGATCATCGAGCGGCTCGCCCCTGGCTCGCCGCTCGAACTTTGCTTGCTTCCACCCGTCTTCCTGGATTATTACCTCAATGACTCCGGGGGTTACGATGTCCCTAGATATCCCTACGGCTGTAGTCGCTTGTCGATGGCGTTCGCCCCCATGAGATTGGCATATCCACCGCTCGAGAAATTCGAGCGGCGTCCGATATCCGTGTAACAACACGGCCTTCGGCTAGCTTAATCGGTCCTGGAAGGGTTAGCGGGTGGCTGGCCCTGACTGGCTGGCGGAGTGATGCCGTTCATGCGCAGGTACTCGATCATCTGCCCATAGTGGTCGAATGCGTGCGTGCAGCCGAAACTGGCGAGCGCAAGGCGCGTGTTCAGAAACGAGATGGGCGGCTTCGGCAGCGGAGCGGTGGCATTACGAGCGGTAAGGGATGCCATGGCTTTGTGGCCGAGAGCGAACGAGTCCTTCAGGTATTTCAGGATTTGCTCTTTGGTCTGAATGGAGTCGGGGCCGTTCTCCTGCTTATTGGAGGTGACGCCGGGAGGCGGCGCCTGTCCGAGAATGGCGCTGTAAAACTCGAAATTCACGGTAGCGACGTGCTTCACTTCCTGAGCAAAGGTGCGCACGCCGGCGTAGTTACCCATAGAGGCGCTCGGCGCGAAGTTGTATTTGTCCTCGGGCATGGCTTCGGCGGTGGGGACGAATTCGTGCTCGACGATGGCGAGCTGAGTGTTCATGACTGAGGAAATGGTGGGCGGGGCGGAGGGTTTGCGCGATTTGTGAGTCTGCTGGGCGGAAGCTGAGTGAGACAGCGCGAAGAATCCCAGGGCGGCGGCTACCAACAATGCTGCGGAGTTTTTCATTTTTTCGCTCCTTGAAATGTTTTGGTACAAGCTGAAATTCGAGTGGCCGATTAGCGCAAGCGCGCAAAAGCTGCGCGAAGTATATAAGCCGAGAGCCAAAACACGAGCAAAAACGTGACCGGATAAACCCGTCCTGCGAAAGACAAAAGCAGATCCCTCGGGGCCGGCCTCGGGGTGACAAAGCAGCGGCAAAGCGCCGTCCAGCCCTGCCTGTTTCAGACCGCACCAGTTAGACGGCTTCGAATTCCGTAGTCACCGGCGTGCCGCGGATGACGGATTGAGTGACCGGCGAGCCGTCCACGGCAAGCTTCCAGATTTCGCGCAAAGTTTTTTCGTCGGCGTCGGCGCGAACAAAAGCCTTGGCCTTGATGCCGCGGTAGCCGGGATTGCCGGAATCGTCGAGACCGGCCCATTTGAGAATGTTGTCGAAATTGCCTTCGAGGGCGATTTCGAGGTCGTGGACCTTAACGCCGCGCTTCGTGGCGTTTAGAACGAAGCCCACAGTCATGCAGGCGCCGATGGCGGAAAGAAGCTGTTCGTGAGCGCTGGCGGCGAGGTCGGTGGCGTCGAGGCCGCCGGGTTCGTCCATTTCCGCAGCATGGGTGCGCATGTAGGCTTTCGCGCGGAAGCCGTCCTGCCAGACCACGCGGGATTTCCACGGGCCGGTGACGCCCTGAAGAACTTCGGGCTGCTTCATGGAACAAAGGATATCGTTGAGCTTCGCGGGGTGCAGGCCGTTTAATTTTTCTTCGGACATTTGGGGTTCGCTCATTTCGTTTCTCCTTGTGTACGTCTCTAGCGTGTGACGTGGCCTGGCTACTGCGCGGCGGCGCGGCCCTGAAATTCGGCACGAAGCTGGCGCGCCGCTTCGGAAATGGCGGCCATTTTCTTCGTAGCGACCTCGGCAGTGTTGACGTTGCGTTCCGCGAAAGTACCGAAGCCGCAGTCTGGATTCAAGAAAATTTTCTCCGGATCGCAAAACTTCGCGAGCTCGCGAACGCGCGCCGCAATTTGCGCGGGCGTTTCGATTTCGTCGGTGCGCGGATTCACGACGCCGAGGCCGATTTCTTTTTCGTTTTTGTACTCCTTGAAAACTTCGAGTTCGCCGGCGCGCGGCGTGGCGAATTCGAGTACGAGCTGATGAATATTCATCTGCATGAGATACGGCAGCATGGGGCCGTAATTGCCCTTGAGCAGGACTTCTTCCTTGCGGCTCCAATTGCCGCGGCAGACGTGCACGCCGAAACGCACGCCGTCGATGCCGGCGGTGGTTTCGTTCATCAAGCGGACGGCGAGTTCGAGTTCGTCGGTGGGATCGCGGCGATTGGGAAGCGCGGCGCACATGAAAGTTTCCGTGCTTTCGGCGCCGTAGACGATCTGGCTGAGAATCGGTTCGTCGAACTGGATGAACGAGACGCCGCGGGATTTGAGCGCGAGAACTTCCTTGCGCAGAATTTGCACGACGTCTTTGGCCAGCTCTTCCGGCGAAGAATAAACTTTGTCGGAAAGGCCTTCGAAATAACTGGAGCGCGTGAGCATGTAGGGGCCGGGAAGAGGAACTTTCAGCGGGCGCGAAGTGTGTTTCTTGGCGAACTCGGCTTCGTCGAGCGAGAGGCCGTTTTTTTCGCGCAAGCGTTCGATGACGATGGGGCTCTTAATGGCGAAGGCCGGAACGTCCAGGGCGCGAAGAACTTCTTCGTAGCGCGCGCGATCTTTCATGTAATCCATGAGCTCGGAGACTTTCATCAGGCGCATGCCGCCGAGTTTTTCGACCACGAAGGAATAAAAATTGTCGCGGCGCTGCTCGCCGTCAGTGGGAATGTCCACGCCGGCTTTTTCCTGCGCGTCGAGGCATTCGACGACGGCGCGATCGGCGACGGATTGGAATTCCTGCTCAGTGGATTCGCCGGACTGGCGCTTGCGGAGTGCTTGAATCAGCCACGCGGGACGCGGCCAGCTTCCGACGACGGTGACGGGGAACAACTTTTGTTCAGACATGGGCGCTTTCTCCCTTTTCGTTCTTGCGTTCAATTTGCTGAGAATCGTTTTCGACGGGCAGGCCGGCGGCGCTCCATTCGGAATAGGAGCCGTCGTAGAGCGAGACGGGACAGCCCATTTGCGCGAGAGCGAGGAATCCAAGCGCGGCGCGCAGGCCCGTGCGGCAATAGGCGATGGCGGGCGTGCCATCGGTGAGGCCGCGCGAAGCGAAAATCTCTTCCAATTCGCGCGACGACCGGAGGATTTTGCCGTTGGCGCCGATTTGATCACAGCACAGATGAATGGCGCCGGGGATGCGGCCGGGGCGCGGGTCGGGTTCGAAGTCGCCGGAGAATTCATCGGCGGTGCGCAAGTCGAGCAATTTCGCGGCGTCGTTTTTTTCAATGTTCATTTGCACATCGGCGGTCGTGGCGCGCAATTCCGGGCGCAACTTGGCGGTGAAGGTTTGCGGAGCGGGCGCGACAGGGCGATAAAAAACCTCGCGGCGGCCGGCGAGCCACTGCTCCCAGAAAGTTTCCATGAGGTGAACGTCGTCGCGTCCAAGGTAAGCGAGAATCCAGGCGAGGAAGGCGGCGTTGCGGCCGTCGGAATTGTCGTAGAGCACAGGCGTGCGATTTGCGTCGAGACCGGCGGCGCCGAGGCGGCGGGCGAGCTCGTCAGGCGGAAGCAAGCGGCCATTGGCATCGCGCTGCTTGGCGACGGGAAAATTCACGGCGTTTTTGGGATGGCCGGCCATGTAGCGAATCGGCGAGCGCGGATCGAGGAGAAGGAATTCAGAAAACTCGAGCCGTTGCTCGACCCAATCCGCCGATACCAGATGGAACATGCTCATCTACCCTCCGATGTGCGAGGCGTCGCAGGGATTCAGGATACTTGAAGCTTGCCGCCCGCGGGGACGCGCAGGACGCGCCTAAAAGCTGAGCGAGATTCTAATGCAGCTTGGAGGCTAAGTCACTAGCGGGCGTCTCGGCAAGAAGGGCAGGAGCCTTCTCTGCGGCTGGCATGGTGGACGTGCGCATGGGCGATGCCGGAGCGGGTTTGTCCGAAGCAAAAAACAGGCGGACGAGGCGGCTGT
>DASYYQ010000005.1:0-2439 GCA_035933545.1 Candidatus Acidiferrales bacterium
TCAAATAAATGCGCCATGCTAGGGCAATCGTACTAGATGCGGTGATGCGAAGGTAGATGCAAGGACAGGCGGATCGTTATTTCCCTGCCGCGTCAATAGCAAGCGAGCGGCTAGGACTTTCGCGCGGCTCTTCGTTCCTTGGCCATGGCGATTCGCTTCAGGGTGAACTGAAGGCGGTCGCGGCCGAATTTGGTGCTCTTTATGAGCTTTTCGATATTGGCAAAGGCTTCGAGATCTCCGAGTTTTTCGCGGACTTCGCCGAGGAATGGATGGAGTTTCGCAAAAAGGAAGAACATTTCACCGCAGATCGCCGGTTGCAAGAAAAGCTCCTGGTTGATGGCACCGCTCAGCGCGAAGGAAGCGGCCATGCCCCAATAGCCAGCGACTTGCCGCAACCACGCGTTCTCTTGTGAGCCCATAGCTGTAGCGACTTTCATGAAATCGTCAGCGCTGTCGGGCCAAAATTCAGTGAGCCACCAATTGCGGGCCTTGCGCATTTCAGGTTCGCGGCGCAGGTCGTACAACTGCATGAGCGCTTGGGCGTCAGCCGGCGTAGCTTTTCTTGCGGGCATGAATTCTCCTTTTATATCGCGTCCTTGTAGATGTAAGTGCAGCGTCACCAGCCGCGAGTTTGCAGCAAATCTTTTTCTTCCATTTGGCGAATATCGAGGCCCTTCATCGCTTCGCCAAGTTCGTCCGACGCAGCCAGCACTTTCTTCGCGTCCTGATAATTCGTCGTCGCGTACACAATCGCCTTCGCGCGCTTCGCCGGATCGCTCGACTTGAAGATCCCCGACCCGACAAACACCGCCTCCGCACCAAGCTGCATCATCAAAGCCGCATCCGCCGGAGTTGCAATTCCACCCGCCGAAAAATTCGGCACCGGCAATTTGCCCGTTTTGGCGACTTGTTGAACCAAATCAAGCGGCGCGCCCAGCTCTTTCGCTTCGTGCATCAATTGCTCTTCTCCAAGCGTCGTCATCCGCTTCATCTGGCTCACAATTGTGCGCATGTGCCGCACGGCTTCCACAATGTTTCCCGAGCCCGCTTCGCCTTTCGTGCGAATCATCGCCGCGCCTTCGCCAATGCGCCGCAGCGCTTCGCCCAAATTGCGCGCGCCGCACACGAACGGCACCTTGAAGCCGTGCTTCCAGATGTGATTTTCCTCGTCCGCCGGCG
The DNA here is from genome assembly GCA_035933545.1 of Candidatus Acidiferrales bacterium. Classification (GTDB taxonomy): domain Bacteria; phylum Acidobacteriota; class Terriglobia; order Acidiferrales; family UBA7541; genus DAHUXN01. The sequence goes on from DASYYQ010000005.1 coordinate 1,180, forward strand.
TGAGCACTTCGCTTTCGTCAATGTAGTCCACTTCCAGCGCTTCGAGCACCTGGGCCTCGGCAAAATGCCCGATGCGCGCTTTGGCCATCACCGGAATCGTCACCGTATCCATAATTTCGCGAATAATCCTCGGCGAAGCCATGCGTGCCACGCCGCCCTCTTTGCGAATGTCCGCCGGCACGCGCTCCAGCGCCATCACCGCGCACGCCCCCGCATCTTCCGCGATTTTTGCCTGCTCCGCCGTGGTGACGTCCATGATGACGCCGCCCTTCAGCATTTCCGCCAGCCCAACTTTCACCCGCCACAGATTTTCGCGCCCATTTTCGCGCGCGTTGCCACTTTTCACGTTCTTACTTCCGTTGTCCATTTGAGTTTTCCTCGTGCCTATATTTTGAATGAAGACAGCGCAGAATGCGAACGCGCCCGCCTGCGCCGCATCAGTCCAATTTGGCAGGCGCCTGTTTCAAGCCTTCGTTGCCTGCGTGAATAGCGGGAGCATGCGGGAAGCGCACTGTTCGAGGAATTGCACGTCTGCATCCGTGAAAGCGCCGACATTGTCCGCGTCGGCCTCGAGCGTCCCCACAACGTTGCCAATCGTGTTGATGACCGGAGCAATCACTTCCGAGCGCGTCTTTGAAAATGCCACCAGGTAGCGAGAGTCTTTCAGGACATCATTCACCACGGCCGTCTTCCGCGTCTTCACCACGTCCCTCGTGATTCCGCGCGTCAGCGGGAAGCGCAAAAATGCTGGCGTCTCTGCTCCCGTCCACCCAATCGCATGCGCTTCGCTCTCGGTGATTTCGAAAACGCCGGCCCAGTAGCACGCACAAGCTTCGCGAACGATTTCTGCAACGCGTTTCGCGCGCGACGCCAGGTCACCGCTCGCGGAGGCAGCGGCAGCGATCTCGTTGAGGAATCGCGGATCGTATTTTGCCTGGCTCATCGCTCCTCGCTGTTCTGAGCATTGTTCGGGACACGCTCGCCCACCACCACGAATCTGCCCTTCCCGCGCGCGAGAATTTTCCCTGCGACGTTGCGAATCTCGCCGCGATGAAATAAATTGCGCCCCTCGCGCGACACTTCTTCCGCCTCGACAATAATTTCCTCGTCGACCGGCACAGGCCGCAAATATTCGACGTTCAATTCGGCGGTCACGGCGCGCACGTTGTGAAAACGGTTCACCTTGCCCATAGCTTCGTCGAACAGCACCGCGATGATGCCGCCGTGCAGGAAAAGATTGCTGCCCTGATACTCCGGGCC
>DASYYQ010000170.1:0-14565 GCA_035933545.1 Candidatus Acidiferrales bacterium
CCCTGCTTGCTTCCTAAATTTACGTACACAATGTCGTTCGTCCCCGATTGAATCTCGAACGCCTTCCCGGCGACAATCATTGCTTTCTTTTTGCCGCTAGGCGGCGCAAATCGATCAAAATTCGCTTCCGATTTGAGCTGCGGCGCGGACATTTCGATAAATGGCCGCAGCACGTCGCCACGCTGCATGTAGCTGCAGGAATGCGTCACCTGAGCGATGGAAACGTCAGGATGCGCAACCACCACCTTCACTCGCCCCTCGTCTTCCCACATCTGGCCCATCGCGCCCAATAAACGGTTCTGCGACGCAAACCATGAGATGTGCGTCTCGTTGGCTAGCGGACGAATCACCGAAAACTCATCGCCCGGCCTTACGCCCTTCTTCGATCCCTCATTAATGTAAACGTAGTCGCCTTGCGCAAAAGTGATGTCATAGAGTGACTCTTCGCCCGATACGATTTCCGTGCTGCGCGAGACGTGATTGGTGGTGACTACACCCGAGCAGTACATGTCCTGCTGCGTGGTCGCGGGCAATGTGGCGCTGCTCTCCTGTCCCCACGCCATGAGCGGCAAAATTCCCAGAGATAGTGCCAGTATTAGAGCTTTTGTGCGCATTTCGGGTCACTCCTTGCGTATTCGTCTCGCCGCACCGCGGCAAGCACCGTGATAAAACGACCGTAACAAACGGCTACGGGAGGGTCAAGGCAATGTCCCATTGCGCTTAACGTATCGGGTAACGCATGCTATGAAGCTTAACCCTGTACGAAGGAACAGGATGCCGAGCCAACTTTTCTTTGGGAAGAATCGCGTCTGCGCTGTCGTTGCCGCCCGCACTGCGCGGGAAGCGTCGCGGCAACTCCGCGATGCTCTTCGTCACACAAGCACGGTCGAGTTGCGTTTGGATTGGCTTGCAAACTCGTCGGAGGCTCGCAAGCTATTCGCATTTTTGCGGAAGCGCCGGCTGGCTTCGGAAATCAACCTCATCGCCACTTGTCGACGCGTGATTGCTGGGGGCAAATTCACCGGCGACGCTGTTGCGCAGCTTTCTTTGCTTCGTTGGGCGATTGCCGCAGGCTGCCGCTGGGCAGATGTGGAGATTGAGACCGTCGAAGCATTCTCCGCGTTCGCCCTCGATTTGTATACAGCCAAAGCCCGTCGCATTCTTTCCTGGCACGATTTCCACGGCCTGCCAGATTCAAAAGGCCTCGCGCGAATCGGGTGCCACATGACGCAGCTCTGCGCGAATCGCGGTTTCGACGCCATAAAACTCGCGGCAAAATGCGAATCTCTCCGTGATAGTCGGCGCCTGCTCGCGCTTGCCTGCCATCGCCGCAATGTAATCGCGGTTCCGATGGGCGACACTGCCTCACCGATGCGCATTCTCGCGTTGCGCCAGGGCAGTGCCCTTTCGTATGCTCCTGTCGTGCAGTCCACCGCGCCGGGCCAGATCCCACTCGCCGAATTATGCGAGCTTTATCGCGGCGGCAATTTCACTCGCAGAACTCGCATCTACGGTGTGATTGGCGATCCCATCGCACATTCGCTTTCTCCCACCATCTTCAACGCCGGATTTCGCGCACGCAAAATTGACGCGGTTTTTCTTCTTTTTCGCATCACCGATATGGATGATTTCATTGCCGCCATCCAGCCGCTTGGTATTGCCGGCTTCAGCGTAACTCTGCCGCACAAGCAAGGAATCCTGAGCTACCTGCATCACTGCGAGCCGGTCGCCGAAGCCATCGGCGCGGCGAACACCGTCGCTGTCCGCGCCAGTGGGAAACTCTTCGGGTACAATACCGATTCCATCGGCGTTCTGCGCGCCTTGGCGGGACGATTGGCGATTCGCGGCAGCCGTGTCCTGATTCTGGGCGCAGGAGGAGCAGCGCGCGCCGCGGCTTTTACTCTGGCGCGCGCGGACTCATCTGTTTCTGTGTGTTCGCGGCGCATCGAGAAGGCGCGCGAGCTGGCGCACGCGGTAAATGGAGCCGCTGTCCCGCGCGACGAGCTTGAAACACTTTCCTTCGACGCAATGATCAACGCCACGCCCGTGGGAATGCATCCACATGAAGACGAATCGCCTCTCGCTGCCTCCGAGATGAACTGTGCGCTGGCTTTCGATATGATTTATCGTCCGCGCCGCACGAAGTTCTTGCAGCTGGCGGCCCAGCGCGGCATCAAGACCGCATCTGGGCTGGAAATGTTTCTGGCGCAAGCCATGGCGCAATGGGAAATATGGTTTGGCGGCCACGCTCCGGCTGCCGCGATGCGCCGCGCCGTTCTGGCAGCTCTGTGGCGCGACGAAAGCAAAAACGGCAAAAGAAAATGATCGAACCGGATTTCAACAACTTTCGCGTTCTCGCCCGCAAGGGCAATTTCGTTCCTGTCTATGAGACGGTGACCGCGGATTTGCTCACGCCTGTGGCCGCTTATCTCAAGCTGGCGCGCGCGGCAAAATATTCCTGCTTGCTCGAAAGCGTCGAGGGCGGCGAAAATATCGGGCGCTACACCTTTTTGGGAGTCAATCCCGCGGAGGTTTTTCGCTCGCGCGGCCGTTCCTGCGCGGTCGAAACGAAAAACGGCCGCGAAGCCTTCGAGGCTAATCCCATCGCCGCTTTGCGTGCGCGCATCGCTCGCTACAAGCCGGTGCGCATCGCCGGGCTCCCGCCTCTCGTGGGCGGCGCGATTGGCTATTTCGCGTACGACATGGTTCGCCTGATGGAGCGAATTCCCTCGACCGGCGCCGATGAACTCAAGCTCGACGACGCTGTGCTGATGTTTTTCCACGGCCTGGTCGCCTTCGACCATGTGCAGCATCGTATCTGGATTGTCCAAAACGTATTTACCGAAGGCCCCGGAAGTTTGAAGAAAAAGTACAAGGAGGCCGCGCGCGAAATCACGCGCATTCGCCGTCAGCTCGAGCGCCCTTTGCCCAAGCTGCCAAAAAAAAGCAATCATCGCGCGGCACCGCGCTTGACCTCCAATTTCACCAGGGCCGCTTACATTGCCACCGTCAATAAGGCCAAGAAATATATCCGCGCGGGGGATATTTTCCAGGTTGTGCCCAGCCAGCGATTTTCCGCGCGCACCTCGGCGGATCCTTTTGAAATTTACCGCGCCCTGCGCATAGTGAATCCCTCACCTTATCTTTATTTTCTGCGGCTCGGCGATGTCGCGGTGGTTGGCAGCTCGCCGGAAATGCTCGTAAAAGTGCAGAGCCGCGATGCTTTTTACCGCCCCATCGCAGGTACATTACCGCGCGGCCGCGACGAGCACGAAGATCGCCTTTTCGAAAAACAGCTCCTCGCGGATCCCAAAGAGCGCGCCGAACACATCATGCTCGTGGATTTAGGGCGCAACGATTTAGGCCGCGTCTGCGAGTACGGCTCGGTGAAAGTCGAACGCCTGATGTTCGTCGAACGCTACTCGCACGTGATGCATCTGGTTTCGAGTTTGCGCGGAAAACTCCGCCAGAATATCGATTGTCTCGATGCGCTGATGGCTTGCTTCCCCGCCGGCACCCTCAGTGGCGCGCCGAAAATTCGCGCTATGGAAATCATTGACGAAATCGAGCCCACTCGCCGCGGAATTTACGCCGGTGCGATTCTGTACCTCGATTTTTCCGGGAATCTCGATTCGTGCATCGGTCTGCGCACGCTCGTCGCAAAGAATGGCCAGGTGCACATTCAGGCTGGCGGCGGCGTGGTTGCCGATTCCGTGCCCGAGAGGGAATATCAAGAGACAGTGAACAAAGCGCGCGCGCTAGTCATTGCCGTTGAAATGGCGCATCGCGCGGCGCCTATGAGAAAACCATAGAAAATCATCCACAATGATCCTGCTCATTGATAACTACGACTCCTTCACCTACAACCTGGCACAATATCTCGGCCAACTTGGGCAGAAGCTCGAAGTGCGCCGCAACAACGAAATCACCCTCGACGAAGTCGAAAGAATGCGCCCGCAGCGCATTATCATTTCTCCCGGACCGTGTACGCCGCGGGAGGCGGGCCTGAGCGTGCCCATCGTGCAGCGTTTCGCCGGCAAAATTCCGATTCTCGGCGTCTGCCTTGGCCATCAGGCGATTGGCGACGCATTCGGCGCCAAAGTCGTGCGCGCGAAAAAAATCATGCACGGCAAAACCAGCAAAATCCATCACGACGGCAAAACGATTTTCCGCAAATTGCCACAGAATTTCGAAGCCACGCGCTATCATTCGCTGATCGTCGAACGCCGCTCGCTGCCGCGCTGCCTGGAAATTTCCGCGGAAACCGCCGATGGCACGATCATGGGCCTCCGTCATCGCAAGCTCCCGGTCGAGGGCGTGCAATTTCACCCGGAATCGGTCCTCACCGGTGAAGGTTTTCACCTGCTCGCAAATTTCCTGTCGCTATGAGTCTGTAAGCGCGCACTCACACGTTCGCGGCCAGGTTGACAGATATTGCACGCTAGAATCGCAGGCGAAGCCGCGCCACATAGGAATCCAGCTCGCGTACACGCAAGATCTTCAGCAGCGCGAAAATCAGCAGGACGCCTGCGCCTGTCGCCACCACCAGGATTTCGAACGAGCCCAGCGCGCGTTGCCACGCGATTCGCTGCGCCAGCCAGCGCGCAAATTCATAAACGCCAGCCGCTGCAATGACCGAGGCGAGCGTCACCTTCACGAAAAAGGCCAGCAGCTCGCCAATCTGGTGATTTTTGGTGCGCCGGCCCAGCAATGCGAACAGCACGATCGTCAGCACCGTGATTCCAATCGAACTCGCCAGCGCTAACCCAACATACTGCGCGCGCCCGGCCAGCCACCAGTAAAGAGGAATGTCCGCGAATGTCAGCGCCGTGCCGAGAATCGCCGGCATCCAGGTATTCCGCGTCGCGTAAAATCCGCGTGCCAGCAGGTTCTGCGCTCCCCACGCGAACATTCCAAGTGAGAAAAGCGCCAGCGTTGTCGCGGTCGCGCGCAAGACCCCTTCATCAAGCCTCGTGTGTGAATAAACCAGGTGCACTACGTAAGGGCTCTCCGCGATGGCAAACGCCGAAATCGGAATCAGCAGCAACATCAGCCCCTTGAGTGTGTCGTTCAGCACTCGATTCAGGTCGCTGAATTTTCCTTCCGAATACAGTTGCGCGAGAATCGGAAATGACGCCACGCCGATCGCCTGCCCCACCACGCCCAACGGAACGCGCATCAGCGTCTTGCCATATTGCAGCCAGGTGATGGACCCGTGCGCAAGATAGGAACCGAACCACCGTATGATCCAATCGTCCGTGAACGGCAGCGAGAGCGCCAGCATGATCGGGATCGAGAGCTTAATGAACAGCTTGAACCCCGGATGGTGCAGATTCAGCCCTAGCGAAAATTTCGCGCCGGCCAGTTGCGCCCCGTAAATTTGTAGCAGGAAATTCCCCAGCAGCGCTCCCGCCAGCACTCCCACCGCGAATCCCGTAATGCCCATCCGCGAAGCCAGAAACACGCCGCCCAGAATTATCCCCAGGTTGTATATGATCGGCGCCAGCGACGGCATCACAAACCGTCCCTTCGCGTACTGCACCGCGCTCAGGATTCCTCCGCTAACGAAACAGAATTGCGCGGGCAGCATAAGCCGCGTTAGAAAAACAACATGCTGCTTTTCCGCCGGCCCGAAGCCTGGGGTAATCACCGAAACAATTTGCGGCGCGAAAATCTCGGCAACGCACACCAGCGCGGTCACAATAAGCGCCATGAACGTCATCACCGTCGAAAAAACGTGCCACGCCTCATCCTCGCGATTTTCCGCAGCGAATTTCGCAAAAACAGGAATGAACGTGATGCTCAGCGAGCCGCCAGCCACCAAATAATTCAGGAAATCAGGTAGCGTAAACGCCGCATAGAATGCGTCGGTCATTGCGTTTGCGCCGATTTGATGAGCGACAGTCCAGTCGCGCAAAAACCCAAGAGCGCGGCTGATCAGCACGCTTGCCATCACGATGCCGGTGGATTGTATGATTTTTCGGTTGACGCTGTGCGCCACGGAACGATACTACACGCGTTGCCCGCGCGTTTCGCCCAGCCGTTTCGCCAGGCTTGCCGGAGTTCTCACTACCGTCGGGCTGAGGTTTTACCGCTCATGCCCGCAGATAGTCTGCTTTCCAAGTCTTGATCAGCTTTTTGATGGCTTTGCGGTCATCCATCTTTTCTTCCAGCACGCGCCGCGTAAGTTCAGGAAGCTCCGCATCGCTGGCAAATCGCAGTGCCACTAGTTGGTTCACGGTAAACTGGGGAATGCGCGGCCTCAGTTCCGCGGACAGAATTTGCTCCAGCCGCAGGCGCATTTCCAGGCGAATCACGCGGTCCTGCACCGTCAGCGCGAACATTCGCGCGTATAGCGCCACCAAAATGAGCGCAATCGCCAGCAGCAGGGCCGTGACCGTATCGAACGAAAAGCCCAAATGGACAATCCGGTAGATCTGGTCCGCGAAATTCAAAAACAAAATGGGAAGCGCCAAAAAATGGAACGCGGGTACAAACCGCGCATGGTTCGAGAAATCTTGTTGCTTCATCGAATCGCCTCCGCAATACGAAATAAGATACGTCTATATTGGACGCGGAGTTCCCTATTTCGTTTTGCTTTTTTGGCGCTGTCATCCCGAACCCGGTCGCCCGCTTGCGACGAACGGCGGTGAGGGACCTGCTTTTGCTACCTCGTGCCTGCTAGCCCAAACGCCCGCGAATGAAATTCCATCACCGCCGGCAAACGCGCCGCGAAATATTCCCAGTCGTGCCGCCCCGGATACAAATGGAATTCGTGTGGAATTCGGCGCGCTGTCAAAATGTCGTCAAGGGCTTCCGCGCCGTGCTCAAAGCCATAATCATCTTCCGTGCCGCAATCAAAATAAATTTTCAGCCCGGAAAGGTCGGCGGTGCTCGCCAGCATCCGCGGATCATTGCGATGCCAGAACCCCTCATCCGGCGGCGTCCCAAATGCGCGGAGCGCTCGCAGCAAAGGCGACTCCTGCGAATTCACGAACCCCACATTCGGAAACTTCGCCAGCAGCGCCGCGCTGTTCGCCGTCACCGACGCAAAAAGTTGCGCGTGGCCAAATGCAATATGCAGCGCGCCGTACCCGCCCATGGAAATTCCGCCAATGCCGCGACCGTCGCGATTTGCTACAGTCCTGTACGTCTTATCGATAAACGGGATGAACTCGCGCAGAAAAAAATCCTCGTACCGCTCGCGTCCATCGCGCGAATTAATATAAAAGCTGGTGTCTGCTGCCGGCGTCACAATCAGAAATTCGCCGATTCTATGCTGTTCCCACAAGTCCTCGATAATATTCCATCCGCCCGAACTGACCAGCATCTGCTCGTTGCCGCCCAAGCCGTGCAGGAAAAAAAGCACCGGATAGCGGCGCGTTTTTGCCGAATCGTAGCTCGGCGGCAGAATCGCGCAGTAGCGCACTGCGTGGTGCAGGATTTTACTCGGCACCGAGCGGCATTCCATCCGCCCCAGCGATGCCTGCGCGGGCTTGCAGAATGAAAGAAGACCAAAAATTAGTGCCGCGACTACAGCGACGAAACGCCCGCCGCGATTCATAGCCGAGCGCCGCTACTCATAGCGCAATGCCTCGACTGGATTGAGGCGCGCCGCCCGCGAGGCCGGATAAAGTCCCGCGAACAAACTCACCAAAATCGCGAACGCGATCGCGCCTAGCGCCAGCCATAGCGGCACCGCCGAAATTTGCACTGCGGGAAGATTTCGCCGCGCCAGATACACATTCGTGCCAAAAGTCAGCGCGCGTCCAATCAACCATCCCAGTGCAACTCCGCCCACTCCGCCGATCAGCCCCATGACTCCCGCTTCCGCAAAAAAAAGCTGCTTCACGTCGCGATCGTCAGCGCCCAGCGCCTTGAACACGCCAATTTCCCGCCGCCGCTCCAGTATTGCCATCACCAGCGTGTTGACAATCCCCAGCGTCGCCACCGCCAGCGCCAGACTTCCAAAAATTCCCAGCAGCAGATCAATCACCGTGAAAAACAATCGCAGATTCTTCGTCGTATCCAGCAGCGAAAAAGTCTCGAAGCCCATATTCTTGATCGCCGCCTCGGTAGCCTGCACCTCCGTCGGATCTTTCACGCGCACCGTCAGACTCGAATACGCCTGCGACGCCCCCGCGCCGCTCACCAGTTGCTGTAAATCCGAGATCTGCGTCGCGCTCAGCTCCTGCGCCACCGCCAGCGGAATGAAAACTCTGCTGCGCCCGAATCCGCCGAACCCGCCCTCCGGCTCCGTATCTATGATTCCGACAATGCGCAACCGTTTCTCGTGCGGCACCACCGAAAATCCACTCGAAGCGCTGCCCGAAGAATTTTTCACTGCGCTTTGCGTGCCCTTTGCGCTCGTTCCTGCCGCGGGCAGCCCTTCCCGTTTGGCGTAGCGCAATACCAAATCTTTTCCGATCAGCGTCGCTGGATCGCTCGAAAGTTCCTTCGCGAATTGCGCTTGTAAAATCGCTTCATCCGCGTTCGCGCTCGAAAAAAAGCTCCCCTGCATCCCATCAAACGCGCCATCCGCCCGCGCTGATTCCGGCACTCCTGCCACGCTCGTCGGATACGGCGTATCGCCGAAACGAACTTCCGTCATGAACCGTATCTGCGGATACACTTCCGTCACGTTGGGAAGCTGCGCCAGTTCGCGCCGCGCCGCCTCGTCGAGCGACCGCGCTTTTCCCGCCGACTCCGCCGTGTTCCGCCGGTCCGCCTCGAATCCCCGCTCCGCTCGCGACATCACAAAAACCGCGTTAAAAAGCCCGCTGCTCGCCAGCCGCTTCGAAGCAAATTGCTGCAAACCAACGCCCACCGACAGCATCGCCACCAGCGAAGCCACACCCACCGCCACTCCCAGCGTGGTCAGCGAATTTCGCAATATCGCCTCGCGCAAATTGCGAAACGCCAGCTCGGTCAAGTCGCCGATTTTCATGAACGCGCTCCCGACGCCTCTGCTTCCACTTCAGAAACCAGCTTGCCATCCGCAACCGTGAATATACGATGCGCGAAACGCACTGCCAGCGGATGCTCGTGGGTCACCATCAAAATCGTCATCCCCAATTTATGATTGAACGATTGCAGCAATTGCATAATTTCCTCGCCCGTCGCGCTGTCCAGATTCCCCGTCGGCTCATCCGCGAGCAAAATCGCCGGACGATTCACCAGCGCGCGCGCCAGCGCCGCCCGTTGCTGCTCGCCTCCCGAAAGTTCACTGGGCCGGTGCGCAAGCCGCTTGCCTAAATGAACGCGCTCCAGCGCCTCGCGCACGCGTCCCAATCTCTCCCCGCGCGGCGTTTCCGCCAGACGCAGCGGCAATTCCACGTTTTCTTCCAGCGTCATTCGCGGCAGCAAATTGAAAGCCTGAAAAACCATTCCCACCGTGCCGCTTCGGTAGCGCGCCAGTTCGTGCGTGTCCATTTCCGCGAGATTGCGATTCTGCACGATTATCGCGCCACTCGTAGGACGATCCAGCCCCGCGATCAAATTCAGGAGAGTGGATTTTCCCGAGCCTGAGCTCCCCAGCAGCGCCGCAAATTCACCCGCGCCAACCGAAAGGCTCACCTCGTCCACCGCGCGAATGAGCGCCTCGCCCATTCGGTAGTGCCGCGAAACTCCCTCCGCCCGAATCGCATATCCATTCGCTTCTGTCATAGTTCACTTCTCATCCCGAACCCGGTCGCCCAGGCCCGCAAGACGCGGCACCGCATAAGACAAAGTCGGCGAATGAGGGTGAGGGACCTGGTTTTTCTTTTTCTCCGATGATTCTCGCCAATCATTATTGATGCAACCAGCCTCACACGAGCCCGCCTGCCGCAAGCAGTTCTCGATCCCCTGCGCGCTTTTCTCCGATCTCCGTCATTCCCTCGCATTCACTGCGTCACAACGTTGAACTCTCAATCTTACTACGTCTCGGCGCTACACCAAGTTTCCGCGGCTCGTCGGTCAGTTTGAATTTCCTTAATCGTGACAGTCGCGGTCGAAACTCAAGCGGACACACTAAGATCATGCCGATAAACCGGAAATATCCGATGGCGAAGCTGATGGAGGCGTGCCGGAATTATCCTTTGCGTCCATGGGAGCGGGTGACGTTCGAATACGTGCTGGTGGTCGGATTCAACGACGGCGTCGAGGATGCGCGGCGATTATCGAAGCTGATTGCGAATTTGCGCGCCAAGGTGAATTTGATTCCGTGGAATCCAGGAGAATTGCCGTACCGCCCGCCGGATAAGGAGGGGATTGAGGCGTTCCGAAAAGTGCTCGCGGACAAAGGGCAGTTGGCTTTTGTGCGGTATTCGCAGGGGCAGGATGTGATGGCGACGTGCGGGCAACTGGCGCTGGTGGAAAATGGGACGAGAGCGTGAGCTTCGGAGGACGTCTATTCGATAAGGTACGAGCACTGCCTGCTTCTCTCCGTCGAAATAAGCACCTTAAGCAACCCGTGGTGGAACGCGCCCCTCGCCAGAGCTCGCTGGTCTTCAGGAACCTGAGGGCAGAGGTGCAGTTTCATTTAGCTTGGGTTTGGAGAGGAGTAGCCGCTGCCGTCTAGTCAGCAGTTGCGAGATCGCCCTGTCGATACGCTGATCAGGAGCGTCAGCCTGATCAAAGTTGCCGTTGATATACATTAGAATCTCGTGACAAAGTCCCGCCGCAACCTGCTTGTCCTCTGTACTCGCCGAGGAGTGAAACACGGAATCTGAGAGATTTTGCGCCTTTTGACCCATCATTTCGGTCGGTTCAGAGGTCGCTTTTCCGTTTTGAAGGATTTGAAGGTCCTGATCAATGTAGTAGAGTTCCGTAGTCCTGGAATGAACCAGCCGCTGGATCCAGTCAGCCTCGCCCATGGTCGACCCGTCCGCAAAAATTACGGCTCTCAACCTTGCTTCAATCTCTCGTTTTTCCAATGGTCCCGCTAAGCTGAACCTGTATGATCCTCCCGGAGAAATGTTCTGTCCGCCCGGCCCGAACGGATTCACAATTGAATCGAAGTAACGTACCGATTGAAGTGTCTGTCGTGACGTCCCACCCACGGCAGTCTTGGTTGCCGTTACTGCCATCCCTGTTATCGCAACGCTAGAGTTGTTTCTGACTGTGAAATAGATATGGCCGTCTGGACTCAAAATTTGCTCGGCCATGACAACCTGATTGATCTCCTGAGTCCTTTGCACAGTTTGAGCCATTGTTGATCCTGAAAAGGCAAGAAAAAGGGCAACGAGCACGATTTTCACGGAGCCTCCTTATAATGCCGACGGCTGTATTCTTTAGCAGGCGTTGGAAAAATCTTCTTTCGCGACCTTCCTATTGTTCGCAGTACGCGATGTCATATCCAACATCGAAATCTACATATCCACTAGTATGTTCCACAACCCCGGTACTCTGGCAAGATCCGGACGTGCAGCCGGTGAAAGTCGCTGAATTCCATTGGTCAATATCCCACCAGAATGTCGTGCTGTTATCGAAATAGTTCGCCTGAGTGAAGAAATTCAAAGACCCCCTAACGTCATATGCCTTTACATAAGTGCAATCGCAGCGAATATAACCGCCAGCACAATATCCGTAAACGATGTAATCGCCCTCGTCCTAATAGTCATATGCGGAGCTAGCGACAAGCTCCCAATCGTAGGTACCGCACCCGTCGGAGAAGTTCTCGTACGAGACGTTGTACACGGGGCAGAGATTATCGGAGCGCGTGCGTCCGACGCACAGTGCAAAAAGAAAAAGCACAAGCACCAGAGGAGAGGCCAGCCGCCAAGAGAACATGTTAACCTCCACGATAATGTAGTTATCGTATACCCCCCCCAAGGATAAGAAGTCAAGGGAAATCTTCGCACCCGGTCCTTATGCGTCCTAAAATCGTCGCTAGAGATGATGAGGTCGGATGGCATGCGGGCGGTGCGGGCCTCGCGGCGGCAGGTGAGCAAGGCTACCCAATAATTCCGATCACAGAGATCATCCTGCCCGTCGTTTTTTCACGGCGATAGCTGAAAAAAAGATCTGTGCGGCAGGAAGTGCATAAGTCCGAGATGAAGACGTTTTTCCTAGGAACGCCTGCAGCGAGCAAAATTGCGGCGTTCGCGGCTTTCAAATCCAATAGGCAGCGCGGCGCGGGAGGTTGGTGGCCGGGCGGCATCATGGTTAGCCAGGGAAGCGGGTTGGGATCCTCACCGGACGCGAGGACATCAAAGGGACCTTCGAACCAATTTCGGGCTTCTGAAAAGCGCGCCGCGTATTCCTTTACGACGTCCGGGCCCACTTCGTAGCAGCATTGGCCGATGCCGGCGCCGATGGCGGCGAAAACTTCCTGCGGACGCGTGGCAAATTCCATTTGCATGCGGCCCAGCGCTTTTGCGGCGATGCGCGCTAGGGTGCCGCGCCATCCTGCATGAACGGCCGCGACGGCGCGGCTGCGAGGGTCGACCAACAAAATGGGAATGCAGTCCGCGGTTTGGATGGCGAGAAGCAGCCCCGGCGCGGAAGTGATGAGTGCGTCACCCTGCTGGGGCTGATCGGAAGGGTTTGTAATGATGCGCACGGCGTCAGAATGGATTTGGCGCAAAGTGATAAGCGGCATTTGGCGGTGCGACAAAGCGTTTACGAAGCGGCGGCGATTTTCTTCGACGTGGCGCGGACGATCCCAATCGGTGAAGCCGAGGTTTAAGGCTTTTTCGCTGCGGGAGCGATGCTTCATTTGCGACGGCAAAATGCTGGCGCCGCCAGCGCGCGTACTGAAGCCATGAATGAGCCAGTCGAATTTTTTGAACGGCAACGCTTCGAGAATTTGTAGCCCTGATGAGCGCCGCAGGTCCCATTGGAGCGTTCGCAGTTTGGCGGGAGCGCGCGTTCGGGTAGCCTTCCTCTTCTTTTTTGCGGCACGCAATCGCATATCATTTCGCTCCCAGGCTCGTCAGGAGTACTCCACATTATAGGTATAATGCACGGGCTGGATAAAGATTCGCGTGATGAATCGCCAAGAAGCAAGAAAGTGAAAATGATCGTTGGGCTCGGTCTAGATATTGCGGAAACAGATCGAATTACGGCGGCGATCGAGCGGCATGGGCGCGCGTTTCTCGAGCGTGTGTTCACGGAAACGGAAATTCGCTACTGCGAGCGGCATAAGTCCAAGTACGAGAGGTATGCGGCGCGTTTCGCGGCGAAGGAAGCGGCGATGAAGGCGCTGGGCACCGGCTGGCGCAAGGGCGTGCGCTGGCGCGACATTGAAGTGCGAAATGAACCGAGCGGCAAGCCCGGAATTCATTTCGCGGGCGAAGCGGAAAAGCACGCGGGGCGGCTGGGCGCGCGGCATTTTCATCTTTCTATCACGCACAGCGGGAACATCGCGCTGGCACAAGTGATTTTGGAAGATTAGGACGCGATGGGCGTGGCCGGCAGATCGTTTGCGGGGAGCGTTACTTCGAGCCAGCGATTACGCGGCCATAAGCCGGCGATGCGGACCTTCAAATAATTGCCGCTAATGGCGCTGGTCCGACCATTGCGCTGACGGTCCAATGTGAGCACGCGAATTCTCCTGCCAACTTGAGAAGCGCGGAATTCCTGAGATTTTTTTTGCCCTATGGCGCGGAGCGCGCGCGCGCGTGCGCGAATGACGCGTTCTGGAACAACGTCGGGAAGGCTCGCTGCTTCTGTGCCAGGGCGCGGCGAAAAGGAAAATACATGGAGAGAGCTGAGCGGCAGCGCAGAAAGAAAATTGAGCGTAGCGAGGTGATCTTCGGTGGTCTCTCCGGGGAAGCCGGCAATTACGTCGGCGCCAATGGCCGCATGAGGCAGGGCTTCGCGAATCATTTCGACGCGGCGGGCGTAATGCGCAGCTCGATACCAACGATGCATGGCGCGCAGAATCTTGTCCGAGCCGGATTGCAGCGGCATATGGAAGTGAGGAGCGATGCGCGGTTCGGAAGCGACAAGCTCGATGAAATCCTGGGTGACGTCGACCGGCTCGATGGAGCTGAGGCGCAGGCTGGCGAGCGGCGTCTCGGCGACGATTTTGCGCACAAGCGAATGGAGCGATGAGCGCGGTCTCAAGTCGCGGCCGTAGCTGCCTAGGTCGATTCCGCTGAGGACAATTTCCTGCGCGCCTTCGCCGACGAGACGCGAAATTTCTTCGGTGACCAGCGTCGGTTCGATGCTGCGGCTGCGTCCGCGCACACGAGGAATCACGCAATAGGCGCAGCGATGATTGCAGCCATCTTGAATTTTTAATGTGGGGCGTGTGCGAACGTCGTCTGAATTATCGGCAGAGTCCTTCGCGAAATGACGCTGAAAAGAGATGGGAGCGATATGGCCGAGCATTTCGTCGCGCAAAACAAGAGGAGAACGAATGCCGGCGGCTAACTCGGTTACAGGAACAAAATTCGCCGAGGCGGCGAGGAAGTCGCCGAGCGTGTGCTGGTGGGAATTGCCTGCGACAAGACTGACGCCGGGAAGAGCGGCGAGTTCTTCAGGGGCGCGCTGCGCATAGCAGCCGGTGGCAATGATGCGCGCCGTGGGGTTTTCGCGATGGATGCGGCGAATGGATTCGCGAGCCTCCGCGTCCGC
>DASYYQ010000022.1:0-84617 GCA_035933545.1 Candidatus Acidiferrales bacterium
GACTTCTTTCGTTTCCGTACTTGCTTCACCAACCGTGGCATCGCCCGTCCAGCGAACTTTCAGCGGCAATCTCATCTGGAAACGACGCGTCAACCTGCGCTCTTTTTGGGCCACCGGACTCCACCTTTCCGCCCGACTCCTACAGCATTCACTTGACAGAATAGGTTCGGCACACCTAGGCTTCAATAGGCTACAAGGCTCATTTTTTCGATGGAGTTGCCCGTACTAAAGTACTAGCACAGCTTGTCCCTGATTTTATTTATCTTTCTTGCTGGATTTTGGGGTATGACTCACGATTCCCTATATTTATGTAAGATGTCGTCTATAGACAGCACTCCTTCGACTTTCTCCAAATTCGCGCGATTGACCACGGGAACCACCGGCCAATCGCCGATAACCCGCAGCGCCTCATCTAAGTGTTGATCCGGGTATAATTGCGGAACGGGGCCCTTCGACGCTACGCTCACGCCGGCTCCTCCATTGGACGCGACCTGCCGCGCATCCTCCCGCGCCACAATGGTCCAGCCTTTTTCCGGTTTCCATAACAAAATCTGCGCGCCATCCTTCGCCTCTGGCTGCGCCAGTATCTCCTTCAAATTATCCTCGCGAAACGCCACGCCCGCAGGTGGCCGCATGGCATCTTCCACTCGCAGCGTAGTCTGCTCGCGCATTTCCTCAATCGAAGGTAAAAAGAATCCATCCTGCCGTGCCAGAAAATCGAACAGCGGCACCTTCTGATATCGGTGCGAAATGAAATACGCGATCATGTTCGCCAATATCGTGGGCACAATCATCGAATAATGCCCGCTCAGTTCCACAACCATCCACACCGAAGTAATCGGCACGCGCAGAAATGCCGCGAAAAACGCCCCCATTCCCACTAGCGCGAACGCCGCCACCGCGGATACTGGCCGGTTCAGCACTACATGTTCAAATCCTCCAACCGCCCCGCCCAGCGTCGCTCCTATGAACAACGCCGGTGCAAACAATCCGCCCGGCGTCCCGCTCACAAAGGAAATTCCTGTCGCAATAATCTTCACCAATCCGAGCAGCAACAGCATTTTCCAAACAAACTGATCGTGCAGAACCTGATCAATAATTGGATAGCCGCTGCCCATCACCTGCGGCAGCCATATCCCAATGATTCCGATCAGCAGACCGGCCACCGCAGGCTGCACGAATTGCGTCCACCGCGGCAATTTCTTCAGCCGCGGCCGAAAATACGCCACGAATTTCAGAAATGCCAGTCCTGCTACTCCGCTAATGCACCCCAGCACCGCGTATCCGATCAACTCCGTCGGGCGGCGGAATTCCATCGCTGGCACGCGAAACATCGGAGCGCTTCCTAGAAATTCCCGCATCACGATTACGCTCGAAATCGCCGCCAGAATTATCGCGCCGAGCACGCCGCCGCTCCATGTCCCGATAATCTCCTCAATCACGAAAATCGTCGCGGAGATTGGCGCGTTGAAAGCCGCCGCCAAACCTGCGGCCGCTCCGATCGGAGCCAGCAGTCTTTGCTTGTCCCTCGAGAGCTTCAACCCTCGCCCCAGCGTCGAAGCAATTCCCGCGCCCATCTGCAGCGATGGGTCCTCAGGCCCCAGGGACTGCCCGCTGCCTATCGCCAGCGCGCAGGTCACGAATTTTCCAATCACTGTGCGGAAAGAGATATATCCGTCATAGATGAAAACTGCAGCTTTGGTCTGGTTTACGCCGCTGCCGCGCGATCTTTTGAACACGTAGATCACCAGAAGCGCGATGCCAACTCCCGCCAGCGTGGGGGCCAACACCACGCGCAGCGCCGAAGGCTCCATGGATGGCCCCAGCAGCCAGAATCGGGCCCACTCAGTCGCCACCCGAAAGCACACCACCACGGCCCCGGATAACAATCCAATGATCATCGCCAGCAGCAGAAAAAGCTGGCCTTCGCGTAGCGTTAGCGCTTTTCGCCGCCAGACCGTCCAAACTCGCTCAATCCGGCTGCGCTCTTTTTTCTTAGCGCCGCCCAGCCCTTCAGGCGGCGGATGTGGCGCCGTTGGCGGGTTGGCTACTTCGCTCATCGTTCGCCGCCCTGCCGGAACTTTTGAATTTCGAGAAGCGCCTTATCCAATCCGCTCGGCTCACCACACTTCTGCGCCGTCGATGTCTCTGTCGAGAACACCCACTGCATTGCTGCATCAATTGCCTCGGGATGTCCTCTCAAATTTCTTTCCACGAGTTGCGCCTGCAGGCCCTGTCCCTGCGCATAAAGCGTTGCCAAATCCGCCTGCCCGCCAGCGCCTGGTTGCGCCGGCGAAGACCCGGCTTGCGACCCTTTTGCCTCCAGCGACTTTTTTGCCGCGAGAGTTTGTTTTGAATTTGCTGCCTGAGTGATCTTTGCCGTCTGAACTGGCGCGCCCGATTGTCCTGACGAAGGAAGCGTCGCGATGAGGTTTGTCGCCTGTGCCACTAATCGCACTCCGCTACTCTTGGCACAGCTTTGCAGCCGCTGCATCGCTTGCCCAAAGTCATGACGCGTCCGGTCATGCCGCTGCATTTCTGTCAAACCTGGCAAGTATGGATCCCAGGCCTGCGCCAGACGCGAGATTTGTAGCGCCTCGGTGACCTCAGCATCATGCTCATCGATCCGTTCGGCGCGCCCCAAATATCGCTCCGCTACTTCAAAGTATCCCAGCCTGTAGGCCGCAATTCCCGCGCCTTTCCATGCGGCCGCCGGCGCATGCGGTCCGCGCAAGGCCAGCCGGAATTCATTGAGCGCCCGGCTGGCATCCCCGGCCCGCAGAAATAATTCTCCTGTCTGCTCGTGCAGCCCTGCTCCGTTCTTTTCGGGGATTTCCGACTCGAGAGCGATCAACTCCCCATCGGCGCTCGCATCGTCGTTTCGCACCACTAAAAACCTGCACAACTCCAGCCGGGTGTTCAGGCGATTCGCTTCCGGATCGCTCGGCCATACTCCATATATTGCCCCATGGTAATACCGCAGCGCATCCGTCTCGTTCCCTCCCTTTGCCGCAATCTTCGCCAGCGCCAAATTTACCTCCGCATCCGAAGGCCTACGCGCCAACAAACCCTCCAAATACGATCGCGCCTCTTCGTCGCGTCCATCCGCCATCAACGCTTGCGCCAAACGGAACTGAATTCGCGTGTCCTCCGGCTCGTACACCAGCGCATCCCGCAAATCTACAAGGGCCGCTGCCGCGTTACCGGAATTCAGCTCCTTTTGTGCAGTTATAAACCACTGCCCTGCTAGCGCGTGCAGTTTCTCGTGATATGCCCGCGTCACCGCCCCGGTAATAAGAAACAGAATCACCACGACCAGCACGCATGCTATCAGCACGGTTTCCCGCGCACGCAAAAACAGTTCGAGCCGATGGTCGCATTGCGGGCAATCCGTACTGCCTGCGGGAATCACCTTCCCGCATCGCGGACAGATTCGCGCGCTGGTCTCGTCAGCCATCAGCCCCTATGATGTAGGATAACTCCAGCAGGTCCGCAACGAATGAGGGAAACGTGTTGCAGGATGCAACCTTGCGGAAATTCCGACGCCTTGACCCACAACTCTCGCGCAACCCACGTGAACTAATTCTGGTCAATCAGCCGGTGATGTATCGCGTACAGCGCCAGTTCCAGCCGGTCAGATACTCCCAGTTTATCAAAAATATTGTGCAAATGATTTTTCACCGTTTGTTCGCTGATGAAGAGCTTCTCCCCTATTTCACGATTGCGGAATCCCTGGGCCACCAGTTGCACAATTTCCTTTTCGCGGTCGCTCAGCAGAGGCTTGTCCCGCCGCTGCCCGCTCTCCGCCGACCGCTTGAACGCATCAATCACTTCCGCGGTCATCCGGTTGTCCAGCCAGATCTCGCCGTCATGCACTTTTTTGATGCTTTTCAATAGCAGATCGCTCGCGGACTGCTTCAGCACCACACCGCGCGCACCCAACCGCATAGCTCGCACCACGTCGCGATCGTCCTCGGCGGCCGTCAACACGATCACTCGCGTCGGCGTGGAATCAAAATTGATCTCCTCCAGCACGCCCAATCCGTCTTTTTCCGGCATCCGCAAATCCAGCAGCAATATATCCGGCTTCAACTTCGCGAGCATCTTCACGCACTCGTTCCCGTTGGCCGCTTCGCCAACAATGGAAACTTCGTCGCTTCCGTCGAACAGCTTCCGCAGACCATCACGGAAAATCGCATGGTCGTCGGCGATCAAAATCCTAACAGGCGTTTTGTTTTTGCTCATTGCTGGGCCATCAATTCACTAATTCAAAGGAATTTCGACTGTAAGACGCGCCCCATGTCCTGGGTTGGACTCCACCGTCAGGATCCCCCCTACCGTTCTCGTTCTTTCCTTGATCGAAATTGGTCCCAAGCGTAACCTGTCCAGCTCTTCACTCGTGAATCTTCCTGAAAAGCTGAATCCTTGCCCATTATCGTCGACAACTAAAAAAACTTTCGTGTCGTCTTGCCATAGTTTTACCACGACGTGGCTAGCATGCGCATGCTTTTTTATATTATTGAGTGACTCACGATATATCTGGAATACTTCCCGGCAAATCCGGTCTGGAGCACGCAAATCATTCTCCTCCAAAAATAAATCCACCACCAGGCCCGATTCATTATGGTATCGCTCCGCGAATCCGTACATCATCTCCCGCAAATCCGCGCTCTCCACGCGCAGCGGACGCAGGTCCTTCACCATCTGCCGCAACTCTTCGCCTTCCTGTTTTACCGTCTTCTGCAGCAACGCGAGGTCTTGGGACGCCGCTTCCGGCGCGTTCGTCGCCTTCCTGCCCAGCACGCCCAGTTGAATGTTCAAGCTCATCAGCGTTTGCAAAATCCCATCGTGCAAGTCGCGCGAAATCCGGCTGCGCTCCGCCTCCACCGCTCGCGTCCGCAAATTCCGCAGTTGAAACACATTTTCCAACGGCGCATTCAAATGCCGCGCCACGCGCTCGAACCACCGCAAGTCCCCCGGGGAGAATCCTCGCCGTCCATTCACCAAAAGCATGCGCCCCCCAGGATGCCCCGCGGACATCACGGTCACTGCCATCACAGAGCGCGCCTTCAATTCCTGCTGCACTGTCGCCGCAGGGCTTTCCATCGTCCCCAGCGCCACGCCGGTGGTTCGATGCCATCCAAATCCATTTCCTGCCCCATCCAGCGAATTCCAGCAAACGATCCGCTCCAGATCCTCTGCCAGATACGCTCCCGCTTTGCCCAGCGGCAGGACTTCCGGCGCAATCACGTGCCTGCGGTCCTGGTCTGCTGTCCACGTGAAGAGTCGCTCGACTTCTTCATCGCAAATCACCAACAGAGCCCGCTCGCCTTCAAATTCCCGCGCCAGTTCGCTGAGCACCATACGCACAGACTCCGCCAGCCCCTTTTCCACGCGAACCATCCCCAATAGCATCTCCACAAAACGCTCTTTGCCTTCGAGCGTGTGCTCGCGCGTTCCCAGCCATGCTGCGGACAACCCTCCCATATAGGTTGCCGCCGCAACCAGCGCCCAAGCCGCAACTCCGCGGCCGGTCAACGCCGGTTGTGTGCTGTCTGGCACCAGCCACGCCGCGCGCACTACTGTTGCAAGCGCCGCTCCCGCACTGAGCAGTCCAGCATCGTTCGTCAGCAAGTTGCCCGCACGCGACTGGTAGACCGAAAGGCTATTCCGCCTTCCGCCCGCCGCAAGTGCAAACACCGCAAACAAGTAAAAAATCCAGAACGGCCCGAGCGATGGCGTCAGCGCAATAAAAATTGCCAGCCCGATAGCATCCAGCTCCGGCGGAAATCGAAATTTGTTAAACCACCGGAACTGCTCCATCGCCAAAACCACCAGCGCCACGGCCAAATACCCCAGCAAAAAAACGACCGTGTACGCGTCTGCCCGCGCGGCGCTGCCTGCGGGTCCCGCCGCGCCTCCCATAAGCGTAACTTCCTGGACCGCTAGCAGCGCCAGCAGCAGGGCCACTGGCCGCATCGCGTCCAACCTCTCCTCGACTTGCCTCTTCTGCATCCTCTCCATAGTTCCCACTGCAGACACACCATAGCCATAACAGCAATCCGTGTTGATCCTCAGATTGAGTGTAACAAGCTCGCTGCTACCCGCCTTTGTCTCCTGAACCCCCCGTTCCTACAAGTAACGGAAATCGGCCAAACGCTGTACCCGCTGCAACTTGGCTCTTCGTCCGATTGGTCCTGACTTGTCTGGATGAATTTCGCGTGAGTACGCTAGTTGCTTGCGAACGGAGTGTCGCTGCCTTGTTGACAGCGGGTGCATAATCTTGAATAGCATTCACGCGAACCGGCAGGGCACCGGTTTTCGCACTGGGAAAGAGGTCATTGCCAGAACGATTCACGCAACGGGAAGTCAGCCGCATCGTAGGCGTTGATGCAGCGCGTTTGCGCTATTGGCAGCGTCTTCGCCTGGTGGTTCCCAGCGCACGCTGGGGTGAGCGTTTTTATAATTTTGGCGATCTGGTTGCGCTGCGATCTATAAAAAGCATCACCGAAAGCCGCATCCCTGCGCGAAAAATTTGCCGCGCGGTCGCCGCGCTCGAACTCGGGGGCGAAAAAATTCACGCGCCGCTGGGCGCATTGCAATTTTTCTCCAGCGGCCGGCAGGTCGCCGCCATCGCCCCAGGCTCCGCTGGACAAGCTATCGAGCCGCTCACCGGACAATTCGTACTTCCATTTCACAGCGCGGGGGGCGCCGAGAAAATTCGCCAGATGCAATCCAGCGCCGCGGAACAAATTTTCGAATACGCGGTGCGCTGTGAAGCGCAACCCGACGGCGCGGAAGAGGCTATGCGCCTTTACCGCCGCGTTATCGACATGCAGCCGCTGTGGAGCGAACCGCACATCAATCTCGGTTGCGTTTTCTACAAAGCCGGAGAATTGGAAAAAGCGCGCCTCGAATTTTGCGCCGCGTTGGAAATCGATCCGGAGAGCGTCGTCGGACATTTCAACCTCGGCTGCGTGCTCGACGAAATGGGAAGTTCAGAGAACGCTATCCAGCATTTGCGACGCGCCACCGAACTCGATCCCGCGCACGCCGACGCGCATTTCAATCTTGCATCCACTTACGAGAAAAGTGGGCACAAGAAGCTGGCGCTGCAGCACTGGATTTCCTACCTGCAATTGCAATCGCGCGGCCCGTGGGCCGATTTTGCGCGCACCCAAATTAATAAATCGGAAGCGCCCAAAACGCCGCTCGCGCCCATTCCCTTCCGCCCGCCTAACCGCAACTGACAAAATCCGGGAACGAATCGCCCAAGTATTTTGGCCACAAATCGGTCGCGTCACATCGGACGCGAACGACGTCTCGCTTTATCCGCGTCCGACCGCGTGCTATCATCGTTCGCACCAGGTGGTGAGCGTAGCTCAGCTGGTAGAGCATCGGTCTGTGGCACCGAGGGTCGTGGGTTCAAATCCCATCGCTCACCCCAACGAACTTATTGAATCCACTCCCCAACCGTGCTCGATTTGGGCGCATTTGGGCGCAAAATCTGAGCTACTTTCTCTGCTGCGATCCGCTGCGATTCTCCGATGATGTGTCCATAGATTCCCAGCGTAATCCGCGGATCGGCGTGACGTTGCGCCTGTGCGACCGCCGGCTATGTGGCGGCAATGCCACCGGAAGGGCGACGATGTCATTTGGGAGAAAAAACGGTCACTCATTCAATCTGTGGTCGTCGGAAGGCTACGTTAATCCGAATCGTTACTTCGTCCGTAGCCCGTTGCCGGGCAGAATGCCCACGCCCTCTTTGATGGTTACCAGCTGATTGGCTGCGATCGCTTTGAACCGTTCTTTCAAGCCGTTTGGCCAGAAGACCTGGACATCCGCGGTTGTTTCGGCTCCTAATCCGAAATGGAGGCGCGGGTCGTTTGCAGAATAAAAGCTGGATTGACTGAGCACGGTCTGGGCCTGAGTTTTCCGCCCGTAGTGGACGAGCACGCGGGCGCCAATGGCGCTGCGGTTCGATTTCACGCCGATGAGGTGCACTTTCAGCCAGTGGTGTTTGCCCGTCAGATCGTTGCGGAGCAGGGACGGAGGTTCGTCGCGATTGACGATTAGAATGTCCAAGTCTCCATCGTTGTCGAAGTCGCCGAAGGCACAACCGCGGCTGGAATGCAGGGCCGCGATAGCCGGTCCAGCTTCAGCGATCAATTCCTCGAAGGTTCCGTTGCCCAGACTGCGGAAGATCATACGCGGGCACTTGTTGGGGTACTGCGGAAGTTTTCGTTCGAGGCCTGGATAGACGCTACCTGCCACGACAAAAATATCGGGATAGCCATCATTATCCAGGTCCACGATGCCTGTGCCCCAACAAATATAGTGGGTCTCAACCCCAAGATGGGCGGCATTCGTGACGTCTTCAAAATCGCCCTTACCGTCGTTGTGATAGAGAACGTTCGTATCGTCCGCGAAGTTCGTCTTGAAAAGGTCGAGGTGGCCGTCAAGGTCGTAATCGCCTACGCCGACACCCATCCCCGCTTGCTCGATCCCGTCTTGATTAAGCGCGACGCCACGCGCCAGGCCTTCTTCACGAAAGGTGCCATCGTGATTATTCATAAAGAGAAGGCTCGGCATCGAATCGCAAGCCACGTAGATGTCGGGCCAACCGTCTTCGTCGAGATCTGCCGCAGCAACCGTCATTCCGTAGCTTCGACCCGCGGCTGAAATGCCCGCCCTGCGGCTGACATCAGTGAAAGTACCGTCCCCGTTATTTCTGTAAAGTGAATGAACACCGGGAGGCAGGCCGCGAGGCCCACAATTTACGGGGACTCCTTTCCAATAGCAGTTGGAGGCAGAGCCTGGTTTCGGGATGTTTTTGAGTTCGAATTGGACGTAGTTCGAGACGAAAAGATCGAGAAAGCCATCGCGATTGTAATCAACGAAAGAACATCCGGCACCCCATCGAGTGTGAGCATCCCTCAGGCCCGCTTGTGCGGTCACGTCTGTGAAAGTACCGTCGCCGTTG
This sequence comes from Candidatus Acidiferrales bacterium, assembly GCA_035933545.1. Classification (GTDB taxonomy): domain Bacteria; phylum Acidobacteriota; class Terriglobia; order Acidiferrales; family UBA7541; genus DAHUXN01. The sequence continues at coordinate 8,984 of DASYYQ010000022.1, forward strand.
TTGCGGTACAAAACGTTCTGGCCAAAGTAAGTGACGAACAGGTCTTCGTAACCGTCATTGTTGTAATCGCCCACGCAAACCGAGGAAGCCCAGCCAGCTTTCCGCAGGCCCGCCTGTTCCGTGACCTCGGTGAACGTGCCATCGCGATTGTTTTTGTACAAACGATTCGTTGCGCCGGGAGGATCTCCTTCGATGCGCGAGTCGCTAAGAATGAAAATATCCATCCAACCGTCGTTGTCGTAGTCGAGGAAGGCGCATCCGCAACCGATCACCTCAAGAATGTAGTTCGCCTGATCCGGGTCCCCGCAGATCGTGGGCGAAATCAAACCTGCTTGGCGGGCGACGTCAACGAAATGGGCATCGAAGGGCCGTCCCGATGGAGGTAGTTTGGGCTGGGCTTTTACGTTGCGCGATGCAACGCCCTGGCCCTGTGCACCGAGGAGCGGCACGCCCAGCGAAAGGGACGCAAGAAACCGCCGGCGAGAAACTTTCATCGGCCCTCCGCATTGGGGTGTTCAGCCGAAACCAAGTGAATCTCTCTCTGTCTGACCAAGTCCAGCCACGCGATTATTTCTGATCGGGATTAGGGAGCATGACATCGCGAATCATCGCCGAAAGTTCATGGCAAGCCGCGATGAACTGACGAAGAGTACGCCGAGTGGGGGCGAAGAAATCGAACTCATTGATGGAGAGGCCATCTTCGATATAGGCGCGCTCAAAATCCGGAAATTTCAACAGAAGTTCATCCACAATTTTGGGATCGACGGGCTTGTCGATGCGCGAGACAACCTCGACATCGCTTGCATTGAAACGAACCTGCCATTTGTGAGGGGGAGAAATCACGACCTTTCCGCCGATGAATTCGCTCCAATGCATGTGGTTGCGGAAAGCCGCAGAGAGCAGCCGGATCCTATATCCACGCTCACGAAAGATTTGGTACGTCTTCTTGAAGGTGGCGACTCCCGCCCACTCAAGGTAACCCGGATCGATGGTGATCGAATCCATTTCCGCTTGAACTTTCAGCCAGTCGTCGAGGCGCCCGACCATGATGGTGCAGACGGGCCCCATCGAGGAAATGTCCTTGCCCTTGGCTTGTCGGCGGTTCAAACCGCGCTCGACAGCTTCGGCGACGGAGACACACTGCGGAAGCGAGAAGCAAACGGTAGCGTTGATACTGATCCCGCGATACGTGGCCTCTTCAATTGCTGCGATGCCTGCTCTGGTAACAGGAATTTTTACGATCATGTTCGGGGCCAAAGCCGAAAAATGCGCCGCTTGCGCCACAATCGCATTCATATCGCGGTAGAAGCGGGGATCGGTCTGAATTGAGAGCCTGCCGTTGATCCCACGATGCTGCTCGAAAACGGGCATGAGGAGCTCGGCGGCCTTTGTCGAAATTTCCTCGACCACGGTCCAGGCAATCTCATCCTCCGTTGCGAGCGGCCTATCTTCGATAAGTTCGCGGATGCGATCCTTCCAGAGATGCATCTCCTTCTTCAGTACTTCACCGACGATGACGGGATTGCAGGTGGCTCCAACCGCTCCGCGATCGAGCGCATAGTTCAATTCCTGGAGAGATGCCGAATCATTCCAGAGGCACGTGGGAGTAGTCTGGGTCATTTCGTGCAATGGGCTTTTGAATTTCACAAGTTGCTTCATTGGCTCCTCCGCCTTAGCCCGCTCGCATCCGAGTAACCGAGCGGTGGGACGCATGTTCGAACCTCAGGCAAGAAATTGGGCGGATGACCAGATTCACGCGACCCGAGCTGAGTATACACCAGACGCGTAGTGGGAGAGCGTATGTACCGAAACGTTTTGGTTTTGTGACACTTTCTTGTAAGCTCATGGTTTGCAAAACATGTTAGCTTGGTCCCGAAAAATCCCCGCGAGGAAAGCTAGTTTGAAGGCAAAAGCGAAGCATGTAAGACGCCACGTTACAATTCGCGAGGTGGCGAAAGCCGCGGGGGCCTCCGTCTCCACCATTTCCGCCGCATTGAACAATTCCGACTATGTCAGCGCGGACATGCGGCGACGAATTGAAGCAGCCATCAAGACGCTGAAATATTGCCCGAACGACCTGGCACGTGGCCTTCGCCTGCAGAAAACGCACTCGATAGCCATCGTAGTTCCCGACCTGTCGAACAACTTTTATATCGAGCTCGTACGCGGGGTCAAAGATTACTCCGCCTCGGCGAGTTACACGGTGCTGATCGGAGATTCTCGAGAAAGTTGGGAAGAAGAGCGCAATTATCTAGATTCGTTTCACCGGCGGCGCGTCGATGGAGTTGTGCGGGTGCCCGCGATGAACGCCGCGGGCGGAAAAGCGCGGGCGGTACTGGGAAACCTTCCGGTGGTTTATGCGGACCGTCACCCTCGTGAACATGACACCCACGTCGGAAGAGTGGGAGTGGACAACACGCAGGCGGCGAAAAGCGCGACGTCCTATTTACTGAGCCTGGGCCACCGCGACATCGGGATCATCACGGGCGATGCATCGAGCGGAACATCGCGGGACAGATTGCAGGGATTTATGTCGGCGATTCGCAGCGCGAAAATCCGGTTGGACCGCTCGACGATTCATGCCGGGCACAATGACATGGAAAGCGGCCATTTCCACGCGATGCAGCTTTTGACGCGGGGGCAACGTCCCACGGCAATTTTTTGCACAAACAATATGATGGCATTGGGCGCGCTGGCGGCCGTACAAGAAATCGGCCTGGCGTGTCCTGAAGAAATCAGCCTGCTTGGGTTCGACGATTTCTATTGGGCGACACTGCTGCGGCCGAGACTGACGGTGGTGCGTCAGCCCGCCAGGGAGATCGGAATGATTGCCGCCAGAATCTTAATCGATCATATCGAAGGACGAACAAGCATTCCTACGCCGGCTTTGCTCAAAACACAGCTTATCGTTCGAGATTCCTGCTGTCCTCCCAAGAAAACGTAACTGCCATTTTTTTGCGGTAGGTCAGCCAATTGGCGACGAACCGTCGCCCCTCCGCCCGAAGGGCCATGATTTGACGGTCCGAGCACGCAGAAAGTATGCGCCCAGTCCAAACACCAAAAGAATGGCAGCGGTGCCAATATTCTGGCGTTGTTCCGGAGTGCAGGCAACATAGATCCATCCGAGGAGCGCAACGACTGCCGGAACAGGATAAAACCACATCCCATACGGACGCATGATTTCCTTGCGATATTTGCGGATGGCGAAAAGCGCGATGATCTGAGGGATGAACTGGAAGGCGATCTGAATGATCATCAAAGCCGAAAGCAGCCGCTCGAGCGAAAACCAACAGAGGGGAATGGCCATTGCGTTGGTGGCGAGAAGTGAGACGGTCGGGAAATGTCCCTTGGGATGAACCCGCCCGAATGCCTTGAAAAAGTTTCCTTCGGCACCCGCGGCGTACAGGATGCGGGAATAACCGAGGCTGCCAGTGAAGGCCCCTGCGAGGGTAGCAACAAGAATGAGGCCCGTCATCACGGAAGCCGCGCGAGAGCCGTACAACTTGCCGATGAATTCCGACACTACAGCGTGAGAGACCGCAGCGTCTCGCCAGGGAATCGTTCCGATGATCACCACGCTCATGAGAAGGTAAAGAACCGCAACGATCAGAACCGAGAAAACAATGGCCCTAGGGATATTCTTTGCGGGGTTCTTAACTTCACCGCCGAGATAGGTGACGTTGTTGTATCCGCCGTAGTTATACATCGCGATTAAGGTGGCTCCTGCCAACCCGTAAAAGAAAGGTTTGGAGAGATGAAATGCACCAGGCGGAAAATCAAATGCCATCTTCGTGTTGATGTGAATCAGCCCGGACACGATTACCCAAAACATCGCCGCTAAAACCACGCCCAACATGACGACCGAGTAACGCCCCACGTCCTTGACGGGACGATACAGTCCGAACGTGATGAGCACACAAACAGAGGCGGCCAGGGCGCCTACTCCGGCGTGGTCTAATCGAGGTAAGAAATAGTGGGTGTATTCGGCGAAGCCAACGCATGCAGCCGAAATGGACAAAGGAGCAACGAAGATTGTTTCCCACAGAAAGAGAAAGGAAAAAAGATGACCATAGGTGCGCGGGTTAAATGCTTCGCGGAAATAAATATACGCTCCGCCAGCTCCAGGCATGGCCGCACCCAATTCGGCGTAGACCATCCCATCGCAAACGGAAAACAAAGCACCCAGAAACCAGCCGAGTATAGCCTGCGGGCCGCCCATTGCGGAAAGGATCACACCGATCGTGATGAAGGGGCCGACGCCAATCATTCCCAACATGTTGACGGCGACGGATTGAAGCAAGCCCATGCCCCGGACGAGTTTTTCGGAGGGCCCAGCGATCTCGGGGGGAAGATGCGGCGAAGTGTTCTCGACCAAGTCAGATGTCCAGGATAAAAGTAAATCAAATGTCGAGCGGGGACTATAGCAGCGAGGCCGGACACGAGCAAGCCAAGAAGTGCGAATGTGCTGAAACGTTTCGGGAATGAGGTGAGCTAGGCTACACTCGAGAAAATGACAAGATAACCGCGGTCCGCGAAGAAAATAGGCGTGGACAACGCGCGAGACCGTGGGCTAACCTCCGATTTTGCGAGGGTGAGTGGCAGATTGTGAGGCAGACGTGCTGCCAGGGCGATTAGCCCTCACCGTGATCGCCATGCAACGGAGGACACCCTGACGACGATGGGCCGCCAGAGCCGAAACAATTCACGAAAATCGTTGGATACGAAGCCGCTGAGCGTATGGCCCGTCACTGCAGCCCTCATTGTCAGCGGTTTGTTTCTCTGTTGTTTCCCGCCCATGCTGAGCGCGCGGCAGAATCAATCCTCATCGCAGACGCATCCGCATCAATCCTCCCGGCCGCTCGCGGAAGCGCAATCCGCTCTGGCACAGGGGAATGCACAGGGCGCGATTCAAATTCTTTCCGCTTACCTTCAAACTTCGCCCGGAGACTCAAACGCGCGCACCATGCTCGGACAAGCGTATGCCAGCCTAGGGCAGAACGACCTTGCCGCCGAAGAGTTCAACACCGTCTTGCAAACTATGCCTGACAACTACATCGCGCTAACCGCACTCGGCGAAATCTATGATGGCGAGGGCCAGCCAGAAAGAGCTGAGCCACTGTTCGCACATGCCGCAACAGCCAGCCGGGGCGATCCGCATATTCGAACGGAGTGGGCCGTGGTTCTCGTGCAACTCCACAAGTACACGGAAGCGCAAAGTGCATTGGCCGACCTATCCCCGCCGAGTGGCCGCGCAGAAAGCGTCGAGTTCCACCGGCTGAAGGCTTCCGTAGCACTGGGGCTGGGAAATGCGCCCGTTGCCGCTTCGGAAATGGAAAAGGCTCTCGCCCTGAAGCCGACGGACCCGGGGCTCACGCTGGCGACGGCTGTTGCGGAAATGCAATCGAAGAATTGGCGGCGCGCGGCCAGTTTGACGGCGCCTCTATTCTCCAGCACGCACAATCCCGAGGTCGGGCTCATTTGCCTAGAAGCCGAGTTGGAAATACATGCCAATTTTCATCAAACTCTGGAACAGCTTCGCACGATACAACTGACATCCACAAAAGAATTAACGTTTCTGCAGCGTGTGGCGGAGCTTCTGATCTCGCACGAAAAGTATTCCGAATCGATTGAAGAGTTGCAAAGGGCTGCGGAGCTCGACCCGGGCCGCGCCGACTTACAGTTTGATCTGGCCCTCGCACAATTCCGAGCGGGGCGCTCCGCCGATGCATTGGAAAGCGCCGAAAAGTGCAAGGATCTCAGGGACAGCGCTGACCTGGAGGATCTGCTCGGCGACGTTCAAGAGTCCCGCGGGGACAGTTTGGCAGCGGTAAAGAGCTATCAAGCAGCGGTTGCCCTGGCTCCGAATGAAGAAAAATATAACCTGTCACTCGCGATCGAGTTGATCCGGCACAATAGCTACGAACCTGCGCGTGTCGTTCTCGAACAGGCAGCGCAATTGCATCCGGAGTCATGGCGAATTCAATTGGCGCTGGGCATGGCAAAACATTTTGGAGGAACGGACGACGCAGCGACAAAATACCTGCTACATGCGGCGGCACTGGCGCCGCAACCGGAGGAGGCACTGCGCTATTTGGGAGACATTCAGATGGATTTAGCCTCTGCGCCAGCTCCCGCGGCGGTTGCTAAGCTGTGCCAGTACTCCGATCGCCATCCTAAGGACGGGCAGATGGAGTATTACTGCGGCGCGGTGCTCTTTCGTAGTGACTACGTTGCAGGCGAGAAAACTCACAGTGCGGAGATTTTGCGACGATTGCACGCGGCGGTTGCGCTGCTTCCGAAGGACGATGCCGCGCCACATTGCCAATTGGGCAAAGTGTATCGATGGCTTGATCGCTGGCCAGAAGCGCTCGACGAATCCGAAGTGTGTGTGCGCTTGGACCCGGAATCCGCAGACGCGCACTATCGGTTGGCGCAAATTTACGAACACATGCAGCAACCGGGCAAGCAGCGGAAAGAAATAAAACTGTACCAGGCGGCGTCAAAGCGCATGGCAGATGAGAATGCCCGGCGCCAAGCGACAATGAAAACATTCCTCTACACGATGCAGAAAGAAACCCAAGTGGAGCAAGGAGCGCCGGAACAAAAGCAGACGCCGCACCATCGGTGAGAATGCTCCGGCTGGGGCCGCTGCTTCTTTAAATTAGCGAATCGACTTCCCCGCAGGCTTGCGTGCTCTTGCAGGCCGAGGTCTCATCAATTCAGGATTTTTCCCCAAGCTGACCATGTTGGCGAAAATACGATATGCGCCGGGAACCCCTTCGGGCATCTGCCGGTAGAAGGCGTAGGCGTTATAGATGTAAATTCCTGCGCCATATTTCGCGTAGAGGAGACCGCCTCTTTGCGGAGCCTGGCCAGGATCGTGCGTTTCGAGCAATGGGACATAGTGGGAGTCCCAACTCTCTAGAAATTTCGAGCCGCGCTCTTCCACCCAATTTTCAAAGTCCTTGCTGGTTATTTTATTGGGCCAGATGAAAACAGGATTTTCCGGCGCCAGGATTTGAACCTGCGAATCTTCGTCGGTTACTTCTTCGGGATTGGAGCCCATCTTGTACGGATATGGACCGTAGTTGTGGTCATATTCAGGTGTGTTGTATTGAACGATGACCACGCCACCATTTCTTACATAGTCGAGGATACGACCGTTATAGGTTTTGAGGTCATCCCGGACGGCGTAGGCACGCACGCCAAGAATGATCGCATTGAATTTTGAGAGGTTTGCGCTCGCCAGATCCTCCCGAGTTAGGAAATGGACTTTGATGCCGAGATTCACAAGAGATTCAGGTATGTCGTCGCCGGCACCCTCGATATATCCGATATTCAGACTCGGAGCCACTTTCACATCAACACCAGTTGTCCGATAGGTGGAGGCTCGATATAGATTGTAAGGACGTAGACCCAGATAACCGACAGTGTGATAACCCTCTTTAAAAACCTGACCGTCATAGGTAGCGACGGCGGTAATTGCATATGGCTTTTCCTTTAGCCCGGCCGGTGTAACGCGAAAGTTAAGCGTCTGATCGTCTCCGTCCTTTGCAGTCGAGAACTCCTCCTGCGGCGCTTTCCAACCATCCGGCAGGTCGAGTCTTACTGTTCCGTTTGCGGGCCCTTTGACGTTGCTGTGAATGTTGACCGACACTTCAAACGACTTCGCATTCAGCGGAACGATTCCCGCTTGTGGAGTGATGGAAACGGAAATGGCCGGGCCTGTGATCAGCGGTTCTAGCACTGTTCCCGGGCCCGTTATCCGTTGTACCGACTGAACCACCTGCGCCAATTCGAACGACACCCCGTCGAATACGAAACGCACCCTCGCGGACAGCGGATACGGGGCAAGGGGCAAGCTCATATCCTTTGGCACGTTGATGTCATAGTAGGCTTGTTCAATATTTGGACGGGTGAAATACGGCCGCGTGAACCCCGCGTCAGGTGCAGCACGGACCGTGAAGCGCAGATCGACGGGCCGGTTGCCTTGGAGTGTGCCACCCATTTGCGTCGCGGGATCGATGGACCAATCTTCGTTGGCCGGAGCTTCCAATACGGCGCTCTGCAATTCCACGGGAAGATTGGTTGGATTCGTCGCGTGAATGCTCACCCAGAATTCCTGTCCGGGGATTGCCACTTGGAAGGTTGGTTGATTTCTGAAGAAGCGTGCGAAAGGCCCGGTTGGTTCTTTCTCAGGAACCACCGTCGCCAATATAGAAATGCCGAGGGATTCGGCGAGAGCATTTTCGAACTGAGATTGCTTCACTTTTAGTTCGTAAGTGACATCATATTTCGAATCGGCGGTCAGGTCGCTGCTAGCTACCTTTTCGATCAGTTCATTGGTTTGTTTCAAGCCGGCAGCGAGTGTGGAGGCAATCGCTTCCGGGTGCTGGGCCGAAAAATCACTCATGGCTTTATCGACCAGAGAACTGATCCGCGATAAATCAGTCCTCAGGAAAGAGGAATCGCCGCCTTGCGCAAGGCTCGCGATGCCCACGAGCGAGACGTCGATGCCATCAAAAAAGGACGACTCTTTGTCCGGAACGGAAACGCGCGATGCGAAGCGGTGATACGGAGTCATCTCCGCTTCTGCGGGTGGCAGACCCGTGCCGCCGCTCTGCGATTTTTGGTAGCCGAGACCTACGCGGGAGAACTGAGCGTATGTCAACCCGAGCAGAGGGCTGTACTCGCCTTCCGGAATTTCGACAGAAGCAGAAAGCGCGCCGTGGATAACGGTGCCATTGGTATAATTGCGAAACTCGGCCGGGTAGTACTTGCCGTCCGCGTAGTCAAAAATCCCCTTGTCAGTCACGGGGGAAAACGGGACAAGTGCATAATCCTTAAGCGCCTTCCAGGGGCGCAGGCCCTCCTTGATCTGGTCGGGAAACATGGCCGGATCGGCTGCCGCCTTGAAAGCTTCCTGCGCCATTTGGCCAGCAACTTGGTGGTTACCGTGACCGTCCGTCCGGCCTCCGACAAAAACGGAGGTGATGATGAGAGGGCGAGTCATGCGAATGACTCGTACAACGTCGGAGAGAGTTTGATCGTGTCCCCACTTCTCGAGCGCCTCTTCCTTTGTCTTCGAAAATCCATAGTCGCACATTCGCGTGAAGAATTGTTGAACTCCGTAATAACGATCCGCCGCAAGTAGTTCTTCCGTGCGCACCAGACCTAGCGCGTCAAAGTAGTCCGAAGACATGACGTTGGCGCCGCCTTCACCGCGATTGAGCGTCAACAGAACGGATCGGACGCCCTGCCCGCGCGATTCAAAGGTCAGCATACCTCCGTCTTCGTCGTCGGGATGCGCGGTAACCATTATCAAGCTGGCACGCGTATGGAGTTTCAGAAGGCTCTGCCAGAGGGCGGCGGCTCCTCTATCAGAATCCAGCGCCTCCGCGGCGGGAATCGGCTTGGAATTGACCGCGTTGGGAGACTGGGCTCTCACCGTATAAGATCGAAATAGGAAAGGCGCCGCGCAGGCCAACATGGCGAAGCTTACGGGGAGTATCTTGCTGCGTCGCAATAGCATTCTCTCTCCTTTGCATGTTGCGAAATACCTTCCGAAACATTCCATACGTCCGGGAATCGGCGGTCGCCATGCCATGCATTGTTCGCGAATACGCGCCGGCCATATGTTCCAATTTGAAAGCCAATGCCGAACCTGAATCGGAACGTTTTCTTCGGTCCGGAAGACGCATCCAGCGGACACGGCCAATACGCTCTAAAGATTCCGGTCCGCAGCCTTCTGCATTGAGCCCCCGAATCTCCATTCGGAGTAACGGCATTGTACGTCTGCGAAAAAGGTTGTCAACAAAAATGCCAAAACGTTCCGGCACCTTTACGGATCACCCATGCGAAGCTGTTGACGCACCCTCAAATACTGCAAGCTCGCCAGCACAAAAACCCCGATTTCCAAAAAATTGACTTGACAATGATTTTTGCGAATGTTACACCCCCAAGCATTCGGGAGCCGAATCGTTTCGGTACGCCGGGGTGGCGGATCCTTAGGGAGGCATTCTGCTGACGATATACCTCGTCGATCTTTTCTGGACTTTTCTGGCCTTTCGCGTGTCGTTGAAGTCGTCGCGGGATGGGTTCGCGGCGGTGTACGCCCGACAGAGCAAACCATCGAAGACGCTGACCATTCAGCACCGACCGAGTTCGCCGGCGATGGTTTTTGCATTGTGAGCGATAGATTAGGAATATTAGGATTCCTGATTTGTTTCCGAGCGCGCGGCAGGTGATGAATGGCAGTGAATCTAACCGGCCCAGAGCTTACGCAGTTCATCGAATCTGAAAAGTGGAGGCTGCAATGAATCGAGGGATCAAGACTCGGAGGTGGCTTGGCTGGATGATGGCGTTTGCCGGGTTGCTCGCAGTTTCTGGTCTGCCTGCGTTTGGCCAAATCGATCGAGGGGCCATCGTGGGAAGGGTTGTGGATGCCTCCGGAGCAATCGTGCCGAACGCTACGGTGACGATTACAAATATGGCCACGGGTGTCGTGGTGACCACGCCTGTCGATGCCGCCGGAGAATATCAGGTCTTGACATTGATCCCCGGCACATACTCCGTGAAAGCCAGCGCCAACGGATTTGACAGTGCTTTGCGCGACAACATCACTTTGCACGTGCAGGATCGCCTTTCCGTTAATTTTGCCCTCAAGGTAGGATCGGTCAAAACGGAAATCGTGGTGACCGGCGGCGAGTCAATGCTGCAGACCCAGACGGCCGATGTCGGCAGCGTCGTGAATGAGGAGCGTATCAACGACCTCCCTCTCAATGGGCGCCGTTACGCCGATCTGGCGTTGTTGGAACCCGGGGTGGATAAGAATTACGGCGCAGCTAACCCTGCGCCCGACCGATTCAGCGTAAGCGGAAACAGCGAGCTTCAGAACAATTTCTTGCTAAACGGCATCGACAATAACTCCTTCTCGGAAAACCTGCAGGAATTGTCGGTACAGGTGGTTCAGCCGCCGCCCGACGCGTTGCAGGAGTTCAGAATACAAACGCGCACGTACTCCGCTGAATTCGGCAACTCGGCGGGAGCGGTGATCAACGCAACCATAAAGTCAGGAACGAATGCGTTCCACGGGGATCTGTACGAGTTCTTGCGAAATAAAGTACTGGATGCAAACACGTGGATTAACAATGTAACTGGCAATCCACGCGGAGGCTTCTCTCAGAATCAATTCGGCGGCACATTCGGTGGACCGATCCGGAAGGACAAGCTGTTTTTCTTTGGCGATCTGGAACGGTTCACGAGCCGGGAAGGAACTACCGTTCAGAGCACGGTTCCGACGCCGCTGATGACGCAGGGGAATTTCACGGAATTGCCGTACGCCTTAAACAACCCGCAAGTCCCCGGGCAGTCTGGATGCTATGTCGGCAACATCATCCAATCGGGTTGCTTTGACCCGGTCGCTCAAAAACTAATGACCTTGGTAGCTGCTACAGCGACTCCGAACGTCCCATCTGCGGTAGCTGTGGAAGGCACCCCAGGAAGCTGGACGGGAGCGCCGAACTACGTGTATCCCACGTCGATCCCCGACGACGTGTATTCTCTGGACGGGCGCATCGATTACACCCTCAGCCCGAAAGATCAGTTATTTGGAAGCTATAGCTACCGGCACGTGAACCGACAAGACCCCAAGTGGACCGGCAATCCATTGATCGGACAGGGCAACTTCGCTACGGAGTATCGCTGGCACCAGCAGTCGATCGCGTTGGGTTGGACGCATACGCTTTCGAACACAATAGTCAATGACTTGCGATTTGGCTTCAACCGGGATTACGCCCACAGCGATCCCAATGGATTGACCGCCGGCACTTCTCAAGCTCAGGCAGTCCTCGGTCTCTCCGGAATCCCCAATGGCCCGGGCTCCGCCGGCATACCTCCCTTTTTTATCGGCGGCCTGACGACCGAAGGGTCGGCAGCTTGGCGGCCTCAGTATCAGATTTCGCAGGCATGGAACGCCATTGAGAACCTGAACTGGTTGAAGGGAACGCATAGCTTCAAGTTCGGCTATCAATACTTGCGGCGGAGTGACAACTTTCTCGACATCGAAGCTCCTCAGGGCCTCATTCTGGAAACCGGAGTGATCACTGGCAGCGAATCGATGGCCCTGCCCGATTTGCTGCTCGGAGACGTAAATCTCGCGATTTTTACGACACCCCACGTGGTCCATTATTTCGCACCGGGACACTCCTTCTACGCGATGGACACCTGGAAGACCAATTCGAAACTCACTCTGACCTATGGCCTGCGGTATGAGCTTTTCGCACCGCTGATGGACAGGAGAAACCAGACCTCGAACTTCTCGCCAGCAAACGGCGGAGAGCTTATCACTGCGACGAGCAACGCGTCCGGCTGGTACAACCGGTCGCTGATTCATCCAGACTTCAAGAATTTTGCTCCGCGGCTGGGCTTTGCCTACCAAATGCTGCCGCGCTTGGTATTGCGAGGCGGCTATGGAATTTTCTATCAGCACGAAAACCGGATCGGCTCGGAATCCTTAATTCAACTGAATCCGCCGCAGTTTGTTGACACTGTCGAGGTTGCAGGTGCAACTAGCGACGTGTTTCAGCTACAGAATGGGTTTCCTTCCTCGATCGTCAATGCGGCGGCCCCGCCTTTGTATGACCTCCAGATACGGGCGCAGGATCCGAACGAGCGCACGCCCTATGTCGAACAAACGAGCTTCGGACTCGAATATCAGCTTGCGAGTGACACAATGCTCTCGGCGACGTACGTTGGCAATTGGGGGCGCAAGGAACAACGCGTAAGGGATTACAACCAGCCGATGGTCACAGGCTTCGACACAGGCTGTCCAATTTTGCAGTATCCGTACGCTAACCTGAACACCGTAACGACCGTTGACACGTACACCGGCACAGGTTGCGCGAGCGCCGGTTCGCACGCATACCTTGAAACCGCTACAAACGACGGAAATCTGGACTACAACGGTCTCGAGCTGGCGTTGCGACGGCAAGCATCCAAGAACCTAAGTTTCTCACTGGGGTATACTTTCAGCCACGGTCTGGCCAATTATCGCGACAACTTGACGGCCGGACAGCTACCTCAAAACTCCTACGACTATGCCGCGGAAATGGGCAATTCCGTTTTTGACATCCGTAGCCGGTTTGTCGGAAATTTCATCTGGGAATTGCCGTTCGGACAGGGCCAGCGCTTCATGTCCGGTGACAACGTGGCTGACCGTTGGCTGGGAGGATGGCAATTCAACGGAATCGTCACCCTGCAAACCGGAACTCCGTTTACCGTCACTGCAAGTAATGATGGTTTAGTGGACGGCAATAACCCCGTGTATGCGAACTGTATCGGGGATCCTTACGCCGGCGCGACGACCAATCACAATTTGTATACAACCACGGGGTTTTTCATCAATCCGGCGGCGTTTTCGCAGCCCGGTCCCGGACAATTCGGGACCTGCGCTCCGTATCAATTTCATGGTCCCGGAATCCAAATGTGGGATCTGAGCTTGTTCAAGGAATTCAAGCTTACGGAACGATACCAGCTGCAATTTAGAACCGAATTTTTCAATGCGTTCAACCATCCCAACTTCGCAAACCCAAGTGCGGATATCTCTTCGCTAGGCTCGTTTGGGAAAGTCTCCAGCACGCTTGCGCCAATTCTGGGTACCGACTCGGGCGGGCCAGGCGATCCTCGTGAAATCCAGTTCGCACTCAAGCTATACTTTTAACGCCGGGAGCGAGAGCGGCAGATCCGCTCTCGCATCTTCTCTCGATTGTTCTGATTCGAATGCCGGATGGGATCGAGTGTCCTTCTAGGAGGTTGTTTTGGCAGTTAGGTGTCGCGTGACGGCAGCGCAGGCGACGATCAAATTTCTGAAAAACCAATATGTCGAACGAGATGGGGTCGAGCGTCCCTTTTTTGCAGGTTGCTTCGGAATTTTTGGGCACGGGAACGTGGCGGGAATCGGACAGGCACTACAGCAGAACGAGGACTTCCCTTATTACCTGAGCCGCAACGAACAAGCCATGGTTCACACGGCTGTAGCGTTCTCGAAGATGAGCAATCGCCTGCGCGCCTTCGCGTGCACATCTTCGATTGGCCCCGGAGCAACAAACATGGTAACCGGAGCCGCCACAGCCACCGTAAACCGCATTCCTGTGCTTCTGCTTCCGGGTGACATTTTCGTTCGACGCAACGTCGCGCCAGTCCTGCAGCAACTCGAGTCAGCGCAAACGCAGGATGTTTCAGTCAACGATTGCTTCAAGCCGGTCTCCCGTTATTGGGATCGCATCTCGCGACCGGAGCAACTTCTGACCGCGTTGCCGGAGGCTATGCGCGTAATGACTTCTCCCGCCGAAACGGGAGCCGTCACGCTCAGCATGCCGCAGGACGTGCAGACCGAAGCTCTGGACTATCCGTCTGCCTTTTTCGATAAGCGCGTCTGGAGCGTTCCACGGCCGCGAGGAGACGCGCAAGCGATGCGTCGCGCAGCGGAAATGATTCGTGCCGCGCGGCAGCCACTGCTCATAGCAGGCGGAGGTGTGATCTACTCGGAAGCTTCAGAAGCCCTCGCGACATTTGCGGAACAGACGGGAATTGCCGTGGCCGAAACGCAAGCCGGAAGAGGTTCGCTCTCGTTCGATCACCCGCAGTGCTTGGGAGCTATGGGCGTGACAGGCACTCCCGGAGCCAATCTATTGGCGCGCGATGCCGACCTGATTATCGGAGCCGGCACGCGATACACGGATTTCACGACTGCTTCGAAGACAGGGTTTCAGAATTCCGCGGTGAAATTCGTCAACATCAACGTGGCGGAATTCGACGCTGGAAAACACGGTGGCGTGCCGGTGGTGGCCGACGTTAGGACGGCTCTCGAGGAGCTTACCCAACTTGTCGCTGGATATCACACATCAGTTGAATACCAGGAGCGCGTCCACAGGTTTCGGGATGATTGGAATAAAGAGATCGATCGACTTTTTCATCTTCAGCATGGCCCTCCGGTCAGCCAGAGCGAAGTCATTGGAGTGGTAAGTTCAGTTTCGGGGCAGCGTGACGTCGTTGTCTGCGCAGCAGGTAGTTTGCCTGGAGATCTTCACAAATTATGGCGCGTGAGGGACCCCAAGGGTTATCACCTGGAGTATGGCTACTCATGCATGGGCTATGAAATCGCGGGCGGACTGGGCGTAAAAATGGCTGCGCCAGAACGCGAGGTCTATGTCATGGTCGGCGATGGATCCTATTTGATGATGGCGCAGGAGATCCATACTTCCATTCAAGAAGGGATCAAATTGAATGTCGTGGTGCTCGATAACCACGGATTCGGGAGCATCGGCGCGTTGAGCGAATCGTGCGGGAGCAGCGGATTCGGCACAGAATACCGGTTCAGAAAAGAAGGAAAGCTCCAAGGAGATATGGCCAACGTTGATTTCGTCGCGAATGCGCGAAGTCTCGGCGCAGACGCTGCCTACGTACGCACTCTCGATGAATTAAGACAAGCGCTGATCGCCTCGCGAGCGAACAAGCGAACCGCTGTGACGATCATCGAAGTGGATCGCAACGTGCGTGTTCCCGGCTATGAGTCCTGGTGGGATGTCGCCGTGGCAGAAGTTTCGGAGATGGAAGGCGTTCGCCGTGCGCGCGAAGCATATGAAAAAGCCGTGAGGCGGGAGCGGCATTTTTTCTGAGGCTGGAGTGAATATGGATTCGTCAAACATTCAGGAGCAATGAAAGGCAGGCAGCGGGCGCCGTTTCACCGGGAGGTTGACATGCCAGAAACTTCTTATGCCCAGGAGGTACTGATTCACTCTGCTGCCGTCGCGCCCGAAAAATCGGGAGTGCTCGTGTCGGTGACGCGGGAGCGGGCAAAGTGGGGCACGATTAACTTCTCGGTGCGCCGGCTGCTTGCCGGGCAGTATTGGCAAAGCAATACGCGGGGCGAGGAAGCCGCTCTTGTTGTCTTGGGAGGGAAAGCGACGCTCGACTGGGGCGAAGGACCGCGTGAAATCGGCGGGCGCAAGGACGTTTTCAGCGGTTTTCCGTACGCGGCGTATCTGCCGAGCGGAACGCCCTTTGAGATTTCCGCGGTCACCGACTGTGAATTCGCTGACGGCGGCACTCCTTCTTCGGGGCGGTTTAGCCCGCGAATCATTACTCCAGCGGATTGCCGCGAGGAATTTCGCGGCGGGGGGAATTGCACTCGCCAGATTGTCGACGTCATCCGTCCGGAGTTCCCCGCCGATAAGCTCCTGATTTGCGAGGTTTACACGCCGAGCGGAAACTGGTCGAGCTATCCTCCGCACAAACATGATGTGCATAATCCGCCGGTCGAAGTGGACCTTGACGAAATTTATTATTATCGGATTAATAGGCCGGAAGGATATGCGTTCCAACGCCTGTACGACGCCGCGGGAACGCGCGACAACACTCTGACACTCGTCGACGGCGATTTGGTGCTGATCAAGGATGGCTATCATCCTGTCGTCGCGGCGCACGGGTACGATGTGTATTACCTCAATGTGCTTGCGGGTAGCGCTCGTTCGATGGCTGCCAGTGATGATCCGCGCTATGCGCACCTCCGCAAAACCGGTTTGGAACGAGATGCCCGCGTGCCCTTGGTTCGCGCCAACGGAACGGAGCGAAATTCATAGAGTTTTTTTTCTAAGCGACAGGAGCGCTCCCAGAAATTCTGAAGACCCGCTGAATTGCTGGCGGGAAGCAGTGGGATCTTTCACAGGGCGGTGCGGGGTCAGTAAAGGAGATTTTCGTAATGCCATATCAAATTGGAATCGTTGGAGCGGGAGGCGTTGGAAACATACACGCCGCTATTTTGTCTAAGGATTCGCGTGTGAAGCTTCACGGTTTTTTTGACGTGGAGACAGCGCGCGCGCAGACAATGGCTGCGAGATTTGGCGGCCAGGCTGCCCGATCGCTCGAAGACCTTTTCAAGGAATGCGACGCCATTTTTGTCTGCACTCCCAATACCACTCACGAACAGGTCGCCATGCAAGTTCTGGAAGCAGGCAAGCACGTTTTTTGCGAAAAACCCTTCGCGCTGAATTTGGAGTCGGCGGCACGATTGCGTAATCGCGCGACCCGCTCCGGACTTCTTTATCAGCTCGGCCATAACCGCCGTTTTGCGCCAGTCTACAAAATCCTTAAAGGCGCGATCGACAGAAACGAACTCCTGCCGCTTTCTGTCCACGCCAAAATGAACCGCGGCGAACTGGTGAATCCGCCGTGGGTTTGGAATGCCAGTCTTACCGGCGGCTTTCTGTACGAAACTCCGGTGCACATGTTCGATCTGATGATGTTTTTCTTCGGAAAAGTCGATTGGGTGGAGGTGGCTGCGCGCGCTCACGAGCACGAGGAATTGGATGACTTTTCTATCTTGCTCAGTTTTCAATCCGGTTTGCAGGCGACCATGAAAACTTTCGCGCACGCCAGCTGGCACTTTCCTTTCGAACGCTTTGAGGTTTATGGAATGCACTCGACTTATGAGACGTTCGAGATGGAAAGAATTTCCTTCACGAGCAGCCTGGAAGCGCGTACGACCACCTACGACTTTTCCCTCGCGACCATGCACGAGAAATGGGGTTACATCGAAGAAGACCGGCTTTTCGTCGATGCCCTCGAAAGCAAATCGCCTACCCCCGTTACCGCCGACGACGGCTATAACGTCGTCGAATTGATCGAAGCTTGCTATCAAAGCGCCAGGGAAGGCGTGCGCGTCAACCTAGGGGAACTCGTAAAGGAGCGCTAAGTTGGATAAATTCTCCGAGCGCATTCGCTTTGCATCTGCCCCTGTCAGTTGGGGCGTGCAGGACGATCCCGGTCCGGCTTGGGAGCAACCCTACGAGCGAATCCTCGAAGAAATCGTTTCTGCGGGATACACGGGTACGGAATTAGGACCTTACGGATTCTTCCCCACCGATCCTTTATTTTTGAACAAAACTTTGCAGCGTTTCGGACTGACCATGCTTTCTTCCTTTGTTCCCGTTCCGGTCACCGAACCTTCGCGCGGAGAAAAGGTAACCGAACACGTCCGCAGGGTCGGCGCGCTACTCTCCGCATTGGGCGGCCGCCTGCTTGTTCTCGCCGATTGCCAAACACCCCAACGAAGGGAAATTGCCGGTCGAGTTCCGGTAGACGGAAGCAAATCGCTGACGCTCGCCCAATGGAAGAGCGTGGGGGCAGTCATCAGCCGGGTCGAGCAGTCTGCCGCGGAATTCGGCCTCCGTGTTGTTTTCCATCCTCACGTCGCCACTTTCGTCGAAACTCCCTTCGAGGTGGAGTGTCTTTTCGACGCGCTGGCTGGGACGCAGGTCGGTCTGTGTCTGGATACGGGGCACTGCGTTTACGGAGGGGGAGATCCAACAGACGAGGCGCGAAAATACCGTTCTCTGCTGCAGTATGTGCACATCAAAGACATCAACGCGCACATTCTAGGAGAGGCTCGGCGCCAGAAACTTAACTTTGAACAAGCGATTGGCGCCGGAATATTTTCCCGGATCGGAAGCGGATGCATTGACTTCGACGGTTTTTTCCGATTCTTGGCCGAAAGCCACTACTCGGGATGGGCTGTTGTGGAGCAGGACGTGATTTACGGCAAGACAGTCGTTCCGCCCGTAGAGAGCATGCGCGCGAGTCTCGGCTATCTGAAAAATGTAGTCTCTAATCTTTCATCCGCACGCCAACTCCCGTAAGCACTTTTTAATGGGAGGCAGCTGCCAACAGGAGCGAACTCGCTCACGCTGCTTGGAGCCTCATCTGCTGTCCGAATGCCCGAAGATATTCGGCCAAAACTTGCCGAGCGACATCAGGACCGCCAACCAGGGGATTTTTCTCTAGGGCCGCCAGCGCCAATTCGCGCGAATGCTCTGCACAAGCCCGCACGGTAAGTCGTTCATATTCTTTTACTTGGAGCAGCAATGGACGAACTGCCTCCGGGGCGCGTCCCACCCCGCGCGCATGAACGCCGTGAGAAGAGACTTCGCAGGGGAGTTCCACCGCGTCGCCGAGTTCGAGATCCTGAAGAGCTCCGCCATTGCGAATGGTAAGAGGAATCACCGACGGCGATTCTGCGTGCAGGGCCTGCAAAACGAGCAGCGCAATTCGCTCGTAACCTGAAAACTCCGAATAGAGTTCCTGATTCTCTTTTCGCCACTCGCCGCCCGACGCTTCGATGCTGAAATATGAGGCGTTGCGTTCGCGCAGATAATCTTCATAAATTTCAATTAGCTTCGATTCGGGCGCCTGCGCGAGCTTCTGAAAAAGTCTCATGTTCATCGCGACGATGGCCTGCCCGCGCGACTGGCCGCTTTGTTTTGTGCTCTCGTATGCCTTCTCAGGGAAATAATAAAAGTAGAGATATTCCGTGGGCAGCAACCTCAATTGTTGAATAAACTCTGATGGGAAAAGCCCGCGCCGATAGCATCTCTGAATGATCTCTGGTGAAGACAGTACCTTCGGGAGCAGTTCCGTGTCTTTCTCATCACGAATGGACCGCACCCAGCCCAAATGATTCAATCCGAGGTAGTCGAATCGCAGTCCAAATGGACTTCGGTTGAGCGCATGGCCGATTGCTTCGAACGTTTCTAAAGGAGTATCGCACACGCCGATCAGGCTGACGCCGGTATGATTCAATAATCCTTGCGAAATGATTCCGACCGGATTCGTGAAGTTGATGACCGTGGCGCGCGGAGCGACGCGCTCGATCAGGTGCGCATATTCCAGCATCGCGCTCAGATTCCGCATGGCGCACGCGAACCCGCCTGCGCCCACCGTTTCCTGGCCTACGAGCCCGTGAGCCAGAGCGATGTTTTCGTCTTTGACTCGCGCATCGATGCCACCTACGCGAATGCTCGTGATGACGTAGTCCGCTCCTTCCAAAGCACGCTCTGGGTCCGAATAAGCTGCAAGGCGCGCACGTAGTCCCCTCCGCTTGCCCATTGATTCCGCGACTCTCTTTATGATCTTCACGCGTTCAGGAGCGATGTCCCATAACGCCAACTCATCCAGACGCACATTGTCGCCAAGCCCCGCGAGACCGTGGACCAGCAAGGGGGTCCGAACCCCCGCGGCTCCAATAAGCGTAATCTTCATAATGGTGCTATTTCCTCCCTGACGATCTCCCGGCGTGAATTTACGAAACGGGCCGCAATTCGCGTTGCCGTTTCTCATCGCTATTTCAGCGAAGTTTCTTCATCAATTTCTTCAGTTTCTCTCGCGTCGGAATTGCACAAGATCCTCCGGCACCGGTCGTTGCGAGTGCCCCACAAATGTTGCCGGCTTGCAAACACGCTTCCAGCTGCCATCCGTCAAGATAGCCATGAAGGAAACCGCCGTTGAAAGCATCCCCCGAACCCGTCGCATCCAGCGCACGCACGCGAATCGATTTCACGCGTACGATTTTTCCGTCGCGAACAGCCAGAGAGCCATCGGGACCAAGCTTAACTACGGGAACTCGCACCCAACGCGCCAATTTCCTTGCGGCTGCTTCGACCGTCTTTTCTCCCGTCATGGCCATTGCTTCCGGCTCATTGGGAAATGTACATTCAAATTCCTTCAGCAGAGACGGCAATCGCGGAGACGCGAGCACTTCGGGATTCCATCCCAAATCCGCCGAAACCGTCACACCTCTCCTCCGCAATCTGCGAATAACCTTCATCCACGCCTGGGGAGGCCGTAACGCGCACGCCAGATGTAGATGGCGTGCTCTCCGCAACTGCCTCTGTACGCCACTCCGCGCCAAGAGTCTTTCCATCCTTACGTTGATTCTGTCGTGAGTGATCATCATGCGATCGCCTTCGCAGGCGGCGCAGACAGTAATCGCTGTTGCTAAATGCGGGTCGAATTCAGAACCTTGTGTAGAGATGCCGCTCTGACTTAGCCTCTGCCACTCGGGACTCGCAAGTGCATCCCACCCGATACGAGTAATAGCAGTGACCGGCGTTCCTAATCGTGCTGCTACTAATGCAGTTGTCGCCAGACCGCCGCCCGGAAACCGCGCGAAGCTAGCGGTCTTCACCTCTTCGCCCATCCGGGGAACTCTCGGCAGATTGTAGAACACCAGATCGAAAAAGAATTCGCCAAACACCACCATGCCTCGGTCGCTTCGGGCGGCGGCAGGAGTCACCATGGTCGAAATCATAGCAGACTTGAGATGGCGGACAAAGAAGCCTGGCAAATATACCGAAACGTTCTGGCGCCCGTATTTTAGCGGCTTACCGCATGGTTCCGGCCGCCATTTCCGCAGAAATCTCTCCGATGGCGCTATTGCGACGCAACCTGAATAAGTGTCCGGTAGATCATTTCCGTTCCCTGCTCCAACGATTCGATCGACACCCGTTCATCGTTTCCGTGCATGCGCGTCAAATCTCCGGCCGTAATCGGATAGGGATAGATGCCGTACACTGGGACGCCCCTGCTCCGCCATGCAATCGCGTCCGTACCCGCTTGAAAAAGATATGGCGTAACAGGTGTGCCCGGCCAAACCGAATGAGCGCCGGCCTCCAACGCCCGATAGAGATCTGTGTTGGTGCTCGACGACTTCAAAGTCTTGGCTTCTTCCTCAAGCTTCTTCACATGTGCTGCGTCAGGATTGTTCCCCGAAGGAAGCGAAACGTCCACGCGCGGATCGTCTATCACTTCGCGAATCTCCCCAATAAACTTTTGCAGGTCGGTCCCTGGAATGATCCTCAGATTGAGAGTTGCTTCCGCGGATCCGGGAATCACGTTGCCCCGAAATCCCGCTTTGAGGAATACGGGAGCGAAGGTGTTGCGCATAATTGCATGCAGCAATACGTTCTTGCCGATTTTGCGGCTAGCTTCTTGAATCACTTGCGGGTCCTTGCTCCTTACCAGGTCTTCGAAGTATTTGGAAAGTGGCGGTTCGCTTGTCTTCGCGAGGGTTTCGAAAAACTCCCTGGTGCTGGGAGTCAACTCCACCGGCGGTTCGTAATCCGCCAGCCTCGCCATCGCCTTGGACAAAATGAAAATGGCACTGTCCGGTCTCGGCATCGAGGAATGTGTCGACGTTCCGTTAGCGGTAAGGATCAAGGGAATCGACACCTTGTCTCCCGTGGAGATGCTCACATACTGCACTCCACCCTTCGCATTTTTTATGATCCATCCGCCCTCATTCAGAGCGAACTCACAGTTCATCAGATTCCAATGCGATTTTGCGAGCCAACTCGTGCCGTACGGCCCGCTTTCTTCATCGGCTTCAGAAAGAAAAATCACATCGCGGTGCAGCGGGACATGATTCTTCACCAGCTCCATAATCGCCTCAGCGAAGACGGCAATGCCGCCCTTGAAATCCATGGCGCCTCGACCGTAGATGTAACCATCCTTCTCTTGTCCCGCAAACGGATCGACGGTCCATTTATCCCGCTCCACTCCCACCACGTCCCCATGTGCCGCCAGCAGCACCGGCGCTTTGGATCCATCACCTTTGATTCGCGCGATGAAAATCACCTTCCCTGCGTCAGGCGTGGGAACGATCTTCACCTCGGCGCCGAGCGCGCGAAACTTCGTCGCCAATAATTCCGCCAATTCTTTGTTGTTACCGGGAGGATTGCTGGTGTTCACGCGAATGAGTCGGATCAAAAGATCCGCCGTAGGGTTCCCCTTTGCCTGCGCTGGTGCTTGGCGAGTGAGGGCGAGGCAAATCCCGGCGACGATCGCCAATTTAAACCTCATCGATGCATTCATTTTTTCTGTGCTCCGATGTTTGGGGATTAAAGGTATTCCTCAACAAATTTCCATTCTCTGCTAAGCCTAGAAATCTCGTCGGTTTAAGAAGAATTGGAGGGTGATGATATCACAGCCGACGGAATATGACGCCCGGCTCATTGGCTTGGTCAAGCGGGGCGTGCTCCACCAAAAATAGATTGTCGGAGTCAATGGTCACAGTGACTCTGCACGAGGTTTGCTGACCCCTTCCAAGCAGGGCGCTCTTCGACTGCCGCATCCTATTTGATCGTTGACAACCATCCATTTCAAGTAAGCTATCAGCCATAATAATATTTAACTCATGCGCGAAGGGTTGGACGGTGAAGCGCGCGGAACGGCTCGCTTTCAACTTTGCGTATCCTACGTTCACTTCATGGCAGATGAAGTAATCTCAAGGAAATTCCTGATAGTTGTGGGGTTTATACCGGATTGATGGGATGGCTGGAAAATTCCATTCTCGGGCGAGTAAAGGGTGTGTCTTCGCCACACAAAAGCGGAGACTGAGTTCGGCGCGGCCCGAATGAATAAATGACCGCGGGTGAATCGCGTGTGAAGTGTCACAGGTGCGAGGTTGCCGACGCTGGTTGAAGGTTGAGCTAAGGAGAACACACATGCAGAGATTCAGCTCATTGTTCGGCCGATCGTCATTCAACAATCGGGTGTATTGCAGCGTCAGGCGCCCAGATTTAGCGCTTCGCGTCGTCCTCCTCATCGTTTCCGTGTTGTTATTGCCCACGCTGGCTCACGCGCAATTCCGCGGGGCCATCAAAGGAACGATAACGGATCCCAGCGGCGCTGCGGTTGCCGGCGCGACCGTAACCCTGACCAACACGCAGACGAACTTTACTTTGACCGCAACCTCCGATGCGGACGGCATCTACCAATTCAACGCTCTGCCGCCGGCGCCTTACCGGCTCACCATCGAGAAGACCGGGTTCAAAACCAAGGTCCTCGAGAACGTGCAGATCATCCCCGAGCAGCCCAACACTCTGAACGTGCAACTTGAGTTGGGCGCTGTGCAGCAGAGCGTTACCGTCTCTGGCACCACGCACACTTTGGACACCGAGACGGCAGACATCAGCGGCACGATTAGCAGTAATGACATACAGAACATGCCTTCGTTCGGGCGCGACGTGATGCAACTGGCGCGCCTCGCTCCCGGCGTGTTCGGAAATGGCGCGCAGGGAAGCGGCGGCGGCGCCACGAATCTGCCAGGCACGCAAGGCCCGGGCGCAACCGGAGGTAGTCAAGGAATTTTCCAAACAGAGAACGGCCCGCAGGCTCTCGCTGTCGGCCAGCAGTATGAGACCAATGGCATTTCCATTGATGGCATCAGCACCGCCAGCGCCGTTTGGGGTGGAACGACCATCATCACGCCATCCGAAGATTCGATTCAAAGCGTGAAAGTCGTGGCCAATAACTATGACGCCCAGTACGGACGTTTCAGCGGCGCGCAGATTCAAATTACATCGCAGAGCGGTACGAACAACTTTCATGGCAGCGCCTTCTTCACCGTCCATCGCCCCGGCTTGGACGCCTATCAGCGCTACAATGGCAAAGGCAATGCTGTCCTCCGGGACAACAATTTTTTCGATCAGTTTGGCGGCAGCCTCGGCGGCCCGATCTGGAAGAACAAAATCTTTGCCTTCTTCGACTACGAGACGGTTCGGAGTCCCGCATCGCAAGCCAGCATTTCCACAGGATGGTACGAGACCCCCGCGTTCGACAGCTCAGCGCCTGCAGGCAGCATCGCGGCGACCTATCTCAATTTCCCGGGCTCAGCCGTCCAACAGATAGGATTGAATAATATCGATTGCGCGACCGCAGGTTTCATCGAAGGGACAAATTGCGCAACGATTCCCGGCCAGGGGCTGGACATCGGCTCGCCGCTAACAACTCCACTGGGCACCCAAGATCCGGGGTGGTCAAATTCCGCTACAAACTTCGGCCTCGGCAATGGCTTGGATGGCGTGGCCGACATCGCAAACTATACAACCTCGAGCTCGAGCAACTTCTCAAAGGCGCAGTACAACGGGCGTCTGGACGCAGATATAACGAACAATGACCGCGTTACATTTGCGATGTACTATGTTCCGCAGTCATCGAATTTCCTGAACGGGCCGGCCCGTCAGTACAATTATTTTCATCACTCCCAAATCAACGAAGCGGCCTCCGCGATCTGGAACCATATCTTCTCGCCGACTCTCATCAACGAATTTCGCGTGAACGCCGCCGGATGGCGCTGGAATGAAGTCGCCTCCAACCCGCAGGCGCCGGTTGGCCTGCCCAGCGACTTTATCGATAACATAGGCTCCAACAACATCGGCATAAGCAAATTCGGGCCTAACGTCGGCAGCATTCTGGATCAGTGGACCTACGACATCAACGATGTGGCCACTAAGGTCATTGGGCGGCACACCATCAACTTCGGCGGCGACTTGACCCGTCTTTTTTATCTCCAGCAGTGCGCTGGATGCGGCGTGCCCAGCTACAGCTTCTTCAATATCTGGGACTTCCTCAACGACGCGCCCCATAAGGAAAACGGTACTTTCAGCCCGGCCACTGGCGCTCCCACCACCATTCGCCAGGACGACCGCGAGAATCTCTGGGGCTTTTTTGTCCAGGATGACTTCAAATTCAGCAATACGCTCACCTTGAACATGGGGCTGCGCTACTCCTATTTCAGCCCGCTGCGCTCGAAAGAGAACAATATGTACGTGGCCTTTCCGGGTTCGGGGGCGAATTACATGACCGACCTAAACGTTATTCGGAGAGGAAGTGCGTGGACCGCGCAGAAGGACAACTTCTCGC
Organism: Candidatus Acidiferrales bacterium; assembly: GCA_035933545.1. GTDB lineage: Bacteria > Acidobacteriota > Terriglobia > Acidiferrales > UBA7541 > DAHUXN01. Next base: position 34,520 of record DASYYQ010000022.1, read on the forward strand.
CGGAGATTGGCTTTGCCTGGAGTCCGGGACTATTGGGGAACAAATTCGTGCTCCGCGGCGGTTACGGCCTCAACTACAACCAGGAAGAAATCGCTCTTTCGGCCGGCATCGTAAATAACCCGGGACTTGCCGTATCTCCTACCTTCTTGATGTCAACTCCGAGTTCGCCCAACCCGGGAATTATCTACGCGGTCTCCTCGAATGTGCACTCGATCTATGGGTATCCGTCGAATCCGAATGCGGTCTCGACTTTTGGATCCAACGGACTGCCATCGAGCGGCACTGCCGTCAACGTTGATATCTTCCCAAGAACCATGCCCACCATGCGCGTACATCACTACTCGGTCCAGGGGCAATACCTTTTTGGGAAGGACTGGATCGCTTCGCTGGGATATCAGGGAAGCGCCTCCCGCGACATTATTTTTCACGAAAACACCAATGCGCTGCCTGCGTCGTTGGGCTACACGCTGAACCCGCAGATTGGCGGCGGCGATTACTTCAGCTCTCTGGGCTGGGGTAATTACAACGCTATGCTCGCCGAACTCCGGCATCAGTTCTCTATGCAATTCATGGCTGACGCGCAATTCACGTGGGGCAAGAGCATGGATACGGGCTCCGGACCATATGGGAATTTCGCAGAGCAACCTTACGTGTATGATCTCAATTTAAATTACGGGCCGTCGGACTACAACGTCAGCAAGGCGTTCAAGCTCTATGCGCTGTGGCAGCCAGTGATATTCCACGGCGATCGAGCATGGGTCGAAGATATTGTGGGGGGATGGTCCATCGGTGGCATTCTGACCCTCGATTCTGGCTTTCCTTGGACTCCGTTGGTGAGCGTCTCGGGCGGTAACTTGTATTGCGGAACCTGCTACGGCTATAACGCTCTCTTTCCTGCGGCGTACTTGGGCGGAGCGGGTACCAGCACGAGCAATGACGCCTACAAAACTGGATCGGACTTCCCCAATGGCGGCTCGGCATACTTTACGGTACCGACCTATACGGCCTATTCCGGCAGCGCTTTCGGAAACGCAAATCCTCAGCGCCCCGGCGTCGGGCGTAACTCATTCACCGGCCCGGGATACAGGGATGTGGACTTGACCTTGGCGAAGGCCTTTGGCTTCCCTTCCACTAGGGTCCTCGGCGAAAATGCAAAGCTCGAATTCCGCATGAACGCCTATAATATCTTCAATAATCTGAACTTTAACCCGGGAAGCATTAACAACAATATCTCCGCCGGTCCGGGAGATTTCGGCCGGGCTACCAGCGCCCTGGGAGCACGTGTCATCACCCTGGGAGCGCGGTTCAGCTTCTAACAGAGTGATGCAAAACTCCGTTTCCTTAGGAGGTCGGGGCCTCAAAGTCTGAGTGGTTCTTTGTAAGGGCATGGCTTCAGCCATGCCGTTAGCCTTGCCAATCAGGGAGGCTTTAGCCGCCGAGGGCTTAACTTTGGGTTGGCACACAGGCTCAGCCCCCACGCAAGTGGCTTGGAATCAAATGTGCCTTTGGCCCCTCCCCTAGGAGCGCGCCTAACAGAGTGATGCAAAACTCCGTTTCTTTAGGAGGTGGGGGCTTCAGCCCCCACGCACGTGGCTTGGAATCAAATGGGCTTTAGCCCCTGAAGTGAACGCCGAACAGCTTTTTCAGCGCGCTGCTAGATACTGTCCTACGGCGTCCAGGAAAAGGCGGCTTAGGTGCTCGCCGCCTTTGACATTCTGCTGGCGCGCCCGAATTTCGCAGCTTTTCGGTGCTGGGCCAGTTTGAATTTTCTTGATCGTGACACAAAGAGTAAAACTGACTCAGCACCCAGTTTTCCCTTGCTGGGTATGCGTATACGCATGCGAAAAAGGGACCACCCCCCCCCTCGACCGTGACCTTGAGCGGCGGATTAGCATCTCAACTAACATGCAGGTGTTTCGAGTTATATTCCGTTGCCGTTTCGCTTTCATGTCATGAGGGGAGAATAGTGAATCTCGACGCGAAAAAAGCGATGAACACATATGCCGTCATGCTGCGTCCGATGATAAAGAGGGGAAAGCGTGCCGAGTACGTATCGCTGGAGGCAAATGCCTTGCGACATCTTGCCGCGTCCATCGACATTGAACTCTTGGATGTGCTCACTTGCCGAGGAATTTTCGACGCGGTTCTCCTATGTCGCGCACGAGATAACCGCGCCCTCTCGCACCTACTGGACGCGCTTCAAGGATGGCAGACTGAGGCACTGATGGGAACGTCCCATACCCGGTACGAACGCGACGCTAGTTCATTCCCTGACAGCAAATTCGATACTGCTTACTAGCTTTAAGTCGGCTGGCACTCCTACGGTCGAGACCGACTTTTCATTTCATTCAGGGCAGCTTCGCATTTGTGTAAGCGCTCCTCAGCATTCTCGGCACGCATTCTCTGTTCTTCATAATCTGCAAGAGTTACCAACACAGGAATAGGCCACCATCGTTGCCTGTTAGGGTTGCGACACTGCAATTTGGGAACAAATGTCAGTACGCGCTGAGGGGCCGGTTTTGGACGTGGTTGCGTCTTCTTCCTATTACCGTGCATCGAGATTTATCCTTTCCTGAAATTTCAAGACAGCGCGGCTCTGAGTTTGCGAAGCCTGAACGCAACCGGGGGAAGTAGCCCTCCCGAAGACGCAGCGTTGACTTAAGTAAGCCGCGCACCACCATCCGTCTGCGGTTAAGTCGGAGGACCAAATCATCGAGTGCCGCGTGGTCATTCCGATACCACTCGTGCGGTATTCTGGCCGCAATTTTACGCATCATACCGACTGTGACCTCGTTTTCGAGGGCATAGAGCCACGGCTCGAAATCTTGCAAGCTCTTAACTCCTTGATAGAATTTTGAACAATCGCACAAACCGACGGCGGGATCATCCAGAAACGTCCACTTGTCGCGGCAAAAACAATCCCCTTGGTCAATCATTATGACTCGGTGTAGCTCAGCGGGCCGCGCGCGATAGAACATGAGCTGACGACGGTCGCTGTTCGATGTCCACTTGTCGAATACGAGCATTCCCAAAATGTCTTCCGGATTCTCCAAACTTTCGGGTGGAAAGAAATTCGGAAGGAAGATAAAAGCATGCTCGTTGAATTCTGACCCACAACACAGACCGGCCTGACACGGTTCTGAGCCATGTTGAAGCTGAATTATCATGTCTTGGGTGTATCGGATGAATTTCTCACAGACATTAATGACTGCAATCTTCGGAGAAGGAAGTTGGAGCAAGGCGGCGAGGGAAGAGCCTAGCATCTCATTCGCCAGAACTCTCACGCCTTGCGGGTTATTCTGAACCTTGATGATGTAGTATCGGTCGTCCGACGCTCGGATCAAGTGTGACTGGCTACCACCGCCCATTCGACGGATGTATTCCACTGCGCACAGTTCTGCCATATCTCCCTTCCGGTGCCGTGAGGATTCAGTTTCCCCTTTGCAATTACCGAATTCGCGGACCTGGTTACAAGCCTTTGCGGTAGCAAGGAGAAGCACGAGGGGATAAAAGAGGATGCCGTTTGATCAGTCGAAAGAGAACCGAGCTGTAAGGGAATATGCTGGACTGTTTATTCATAAGTTATATCCTTTATGAGTTAATTTAGCGTCGCTTTATACCACTCATTTTAGGGAGTGCAACAGAAACAATGGCCATTGGCCAAGAAATCTGTGGAAAAACTGTGCGAAACGTTTTCCCTTTCTTGAGAGAGTAGCGGAGAGCCGAGCAGCAGTGCTCAGAAGGACTCCGGCGCGAGCGGTGCTCTTGGAAGAGCAGCCACTATCGTCGCCGAATTGTCAGTGAACAATCTCCAAAGGGTTCCCGATGTATTGCGACCCATACAAAATCATGGGGCTTTTGGGCGGCATTCCAATAAACATGTAGAGCGTATTCTTCGCCTCACCCAATACTTGGTTGCAATTCGACCCGATGCAAACGACCGAAAACAGTTCCGGTGCGCTGGCCGGGTCGAGCAGGCCGCTTCCCGTGCAATTGAACGGAATCTGGTCGAACTTCACGTTCACAAGCCAGTTGATTCCGGTATTGTTGATATGCTTCACCATATAGACTTTGCCGACCGGGTCGCCAATGCGGACACGGTGCAAAATGATGTCGGTGACTGTGCCGCCGCTGGTGTCTACGGTTAGAAAATCTTGGTCTAGTCCTTCGCTAAGAACGTCGTTGAACTCGAAGTCCGTTGTATTGACATTTCCGACGTTGGAAATCTTCGCTCGGTATAGGTATCCGCCGCGATAGGTCATCATTCCGAAATTTTGAATGTCCAAGAGACCGGAAATCGTCGTATCTTCGAAGTTCAGGCCGAATCCTACGACGGTCTGCGGCGCAAAAGGAATGACGCCAAAATTTCCCATGATGGAACAGTGAATGAATTTTGTGTTTGTAACATCCCCGCCGTCGGCATCCACATTCTGCATCAAGATAAGATAAGGAGCGATGCCTAGAGGATCCGCAACAGCGATCCCGTCGAAATAAACTTGGTGAGTACCGGTCAAGGTCACGATTGGGTTTGAGGTAGGTCCCCCCCACTTCGGTTTCTGCCATTCCGCGGTGGGACCCCAAAGAAACGAGGGCGCCCAAAAAGCAAAGTTGCCGGTGCGCCCAATGAAAGCTGTATTGTTGCCCGGATATATGGTGTTGGTGACGAAAAGTCCGTTGTCGAAGAGGGATGTCAGCCATCCCTGACTGTAACCCATGCTAGGGATATGCAGAGTCGTAACCACGCAATAGCCGGTCGAAGGTGGGAAGTACACGACGCCAGCCCCGCCTTGCTGGTACATCGCTTTTGCAGCGGCGTCATAAGTCGCTTGGACCGCTGCTGTGTCATCTGTTTTGCCGTCACAAACAGCGCCGAAATTCTTCACGTTAAAGCGAGGCTCAAAAAATGTAAATGGGTCCCAAGTTACCCTAGAGGGGGGCGATGGCATTGGTACAGCGCGTTGAGGGGCAGAAGAGGGAGGATTCGTTTGTCGATACTGCGGTGCATAACGCGCGAGGGACTCTGCGCGTCCGTCGCGTGGCACACTAGGTTTCGCCGGGATCGGTTCTTGTGCTGCGCATGAGAAAGCAAGAGCAGTGATGCAGGCGATACAAAACATCCACCTGTTCAGCACGTTCATCCCCCTGTTTTGGCATCGCCGTTGTGACTCTGAAACCGACGACACGAAAAGTAGTTTTTTTGCGTCCAGAAATTGCGAGCCGGAAGGGGAGATACTTGATTCAAGTAACCAAACGACATGCGTGTTCACTTCTGATCCACTCACAGTGACCTACTTCGGCGGAGGGCTAGTTGGTATCTGCGCGTTTAGATAGGCTGCGCGTGCGTGGAGAACCGCACCTTCGGCAACAACCATTCCGATAATAGGTCGCTCCAGGTGATTCGACATCCAGTACACTTTCGGGCAGTTGCACTCTGTTTTATCTCCGCGCGTCCACGGCGGGTTGGCCTTGTAATTTCCCCACCAAAAGAGGGTAATATATGCGGCATTGAACGCCTCGCTTTCGCCCCACAACCGCAACGCGGATGGTCGCTGCCCGAAAACCTCGCTGCCCTCAACACAGGTTTGGCACCGCGCCAGTGCGTTTACCGTGGTCTGCGTATCTGCTGCATCAGCCGCAAGAAACAGGCCACCCTCAACTATTAGCAGTTTGTGATGCTTCACGAATCCTATTGGGTGTGGCTTCGTGAAATGCGGCCAAGCCGATGCAGATGAGGACAGCCATAGAAAGCAAAATAGGCATACGCTACCTTTCAAACTCGCTGTTTTCCTAAACACAGTTCGCCCCCGCTGTTTCGGCGACGTTTCTTCTAGACTTCGAGCCGGGCGTCAGCGCGAGAACAGCCTGTTTAGAATTCAGACCGCAGTTGAAAGGGGGAACTGGGTCAGCGCGAAACAGACATGCATCTAAGTAACCAAACAACACATATCTTTATCTGTGAATAGCAGGTGTTTTTAATTCGGTAGGTTATCGTGTGCGAATGCCCGCTGCGCAACAGTTATTTCAAGCGGCAGTATCTTCTTTTTGGGAGATTGTGGCTCCAAAACGGGAATCTAGGCCGAAAGTGAATCGCGATTTTGTACAAAGGGCTTCGGACGAATTTTTCTAGCTAAAGCCTCTTTCGTTAGCTCTGCAACAGGCAGTCCAAAGGTGCCTTGACTGAGCGGATGATTAAACAACACAACGTAATGCTGCGGCCCCGGTTTTGATCCAGGCTGAAAGCCAACGAATTGGCCGCCGCCAAGCTCAACGGTATGGACAGCCCAGCACAGACTCTTGACGCGGTTTGTAGGGGTCTCTGTCGGAATCACAACAAGCCGTTTTTGCGTTCATAAAGTACAGACTTTAAGCAGCAAGTTTGGAAGGGGTTGTCTTTACGATACGCAATATCTGCGTGAAAATCCAGCGGAATGAATTCGAGGGTGTTCTCCGGGTGACTACGAGTGGCCCGACAAGGAATTCGTGTATCGTCCTGCGATCCTCTTGGCGATCAAGACTTTTGGCAATTTTCAGAATGAAATTGTCATTTCGTCGATGTGCGGAGAGGGTTTTGCAGTTTCTCGAACTCCTGACAATCGCGCTAACAGAAGCCAATGCCTCGGATGCGGCATCTTCTTCCCCGATCGAATATCCGCAGCGTAAGGCTTCGACACTTGCAGCGCTTCCATAATGCTTCGGATCGTGCCTGTGGCAAGCTCGGGCTGAATCTTTTCGCGATAAACCACCTCATTCAACCACTCCGGCAAATCAGACGGCTTCCATGCTCGTCTTGCCGCCTCTTGTCGACGCATGGTTTCCGCGCGGAGTGCTTTCGCCTCTGGAGTGTGGCTTGCGATTCGCCCCCGCTTTGCGGCGTTGGTTAGCCTTTCTCCCGATGCCAGCGGAACGCACTCCTGGCAACATTCAGTCCCGCGAGTGGGTTTTCCACACATTCGGCATGCGGTAGCTGGCCGGGGCGGAGCTTCAACGGACAGATCGGGCGAAATGCCCCTGCCCTCACGGCGGCTGTTTTGTGTCAGGCGCGTGCTCGGGAACACTCGCTTAGCTCGTTTCGGAATTGATGCCGAAAGCATTCGGGAAACCTGCTCTGCGACTGGAGCTACCGCGCTTGCCCAAGCCGGGGCAGTCTCGGAAAGCTGTTGCGCAAACGAAGCCATCAACCGGCAGTTGCCGTCGCGCTGCTCGAAAAACCATTCCCGCCGCAACGGTCCGCGCATAAGCCAATCGAGAACATAGGCATCGACGCGGGGACGAATGGGTTCCATGAGATCAGAAGCCAAGCTGTCGCGTGTCGGACTGTCAAAATGCATGACGCCCAGGCCGGGATCAAGGCCAAGGGCGGCTGCTGCCAAGCGAGCTTCAGACTCAAGCAGGGCATAGAGGTAGTTGAGCATCGCATTGGGCGGGTTGACAGCGAGGCGAGGTGAACCTGTAAGCGGAGACACGCGGGTTCCGAAAGTTTTCCAATGCTCAGGAACGCGTGAAAGGTCCTTGGTCGGAAAACCGACCAGCACTGGTCGCCATACCGACCAATAGGCTTTTGCTGCCAGCGCTTCCAAAGGGCGCAAGGCATCGACCGACTGACAAATCGGGAATCCCCGGCGCATCTCCGCTATGCGGTCTGCGGCAACGGAATCGCGGAGCTTGTCACGAACTAGTTGTTCTTGCGCAGTAAGCTTCTTATCGAGCAAGTCCTTCGCAAGCTGTAATGCGACGCCCGAGTGGTGAGCAAGTGCTTGGGCGCGTCGCAGTCGAGCATCGGATGAGCGAGCAGGGCCAGTCGTGGCGAGCACGGAACCATCGCGGTTAAGCATCAAAAAACTTGCGTCTTGATCGGCCAGCCAGCGAAGCGCAGCAAGCGAAACAAATCCATCGGAGCCAATGACCACGAGGCGGCGCAATCCATGCCCGATACGTGGCAATCTAGCTTCGCGTCGGACAGCGCCGATGCCGTCTTGAATTGTTAAGTGTCCGCGATCAACGTGAACTTTTATGCCGTAGCCAAACAGAGTCACGACTCCCCGTTGCGGGACAATTGGAGTGAAATTGCGGGATTCGACTTCTTGAGGTACGGTTTGCGTAGCTGCCATTGGAGCTAGCCTCCATTGGTGGTTAGGGCTTGTCGTCTGCTGGTAACAGGCGGCAGGCCCGCTTTTTTCTTTCCTGATTTTATCAGATTTCGCGTGGTTGTGTCTGACGAATCCCGATTGAAAATTTCTCATTTCGTAGGAATGGTTCACATAAAATCAGATAACAATGTCGGCTGATTTCGATGATTTGGATGCGTTCGCCCCAAGACCCTTTTGGTTTGTCAGCGCGGAATTGTTGGCTGAAATGTGGCATGCCGAAATCAACGCCATCATTCAATTGTTTGCAAATCATCCTGAATTGCGCAAGCTTTTCGACGCCCCCGAAGCTACGATTCAACAGCGCTCCGCGTGCTTCGAGTTGCTGGCACACCGGAAAATCGTAGAGACGGTCGCTGAGACTTTCTTGGGACGTTACGAAGATTCGCCGGGTCTCAGTGAAAAAGAATCAAGCGCAGTGGGAGACTCGCAAAGCCTCGTTAGTCCTGACGCCCCGGCGTGGTTGCTGGAAATGAATGAAGTCGCAGAATTGTTGCCAGTTCACATTCACCATGCTCTGCCAGAACCGCTGCGCGAAGAAGGCTGGTATAGAAATGACTCGGCCAGAGATGAGGCTGTTCGCTTAGCCGCAAGGACGTTGAGCACTGTTGAGCAAATCCAGATTTTGACCGCGCGAGTAATCGACGAGCAGCTACAGCGCTTGAGACGGCGTTGGTCCGCGACTGTCGGCGCAGTTGAGACTCATCTCCGCAAGAAAAAGAAAATTCGCCGTACAAGCGATGCGCTGCGGTTGAGGCGAGATCAGTTGATAGCTGAAATTGATGACGTTTCAGCGACGGTTACAGAATTTATACAGTTAATGGATGAGCGAAAGGTCAGGCCGCAGCCAACTTGGAGCGGTTGGCCTGGCTCCTGGAAAGAGGCATACAAGATTCCTCGCCTTCGGCGACTTATCCACCAGGACAAGTCGCGCGCGCTGTCGCGCCGCCGTCGCAAATAATTCCCAATTCTCTTCGCTCTCTCTCCGAAGAGAAAGAATCTCTACCTCAAATAAACCCTTATTTTATGCGGCTAAACTCGCGAAAGCCACGCCGACAATCGGTCCATTCGGTGGAACCTCCCGACAGAGCCTCCTAAACTTTATGCCATGAAAACCAAATCCAAGCAGCACCTTGAATCCCTTGCTCGACGGCGCGCGCTGGCGGTTCTCGCCCGAATGCGCAGTCGCGGAGAGTCACTCTCGACCGCCGCACGCCTTGAACGCACTACACCCCGTACGGTTCTGAAAATCGTTCCAAAGCAGCTCAAGCGTAGCAGCTCAAGACGTTATTCAGTTACGTCTGGAGACACGCTCCGGCGCGACATAAATGTGCTTGGTGCAGATGGCTATGTCCCGGCGACTGTTCGCTCTTGGAAGCAGACGCAACTTTCGTCGGAACACCTGATCGCGGCTGGTCGATTCCTGCGGACAGGCGATACCGAGTGGCTCAAGCCGTTTATTGGAAAGCGTGTGGGCGGCGTGGAACTGCTCACTGATCCCGACCGGCTACAGATTTTAGGCGACGCAGGCTTGATCAAGCTCGATTCGCTTTACCGGCATGGTGGAAAACAGGAAAAGTAGCAATGACCTTTCCGCACAATCCGGTCCGGGCGGCGCGCCGTAAAGTCGAACTCTCCGAGAACCTCGGCGACGAGCGGCCTGTTTGCATGTATTGCGGTTGTGCGGAACTCCCCCTTCTCCGCCGCGTCTCGCGCAAATTCTTAGCAGAACATCACCCGCTCGGGCGGAACCATGATCCTGCTCTCAAAGGATGGTTGTGCCGGAACTGTCATGCCCTGTCACACGAAAAGCTCATTGATGCGGGAGTCGATTTGCGGGCCGAATCCGACCCTGTTAAGCGAGTCGCGACGATGCTCCGCGCGGAGGCGGTGCACTTCGAGATGTTGGCTCAAACAAAAAGAGAGCAGGCAGCATTGCTGGAAAGGGAGGAACAATGATTCACGATCTCTATCTGCGGGCGCACGTTGTCGTTTCTGGCGACATCGGCGAGCAGCCGGAGCGAGCGTCAAAGCGCTCGCGCTCCACGAAACTCTGGCCTGACTACGCTCTCGTTTGGGATACCGAAACAACGCTCGATCTTGAGCAGGCGCTCAATTTTGGTGTCTGGCGCTTTTGCCAGCTAGAGGGCGCAGAATACGTCGCAGTCCAAGAGGGTATCTTCTATCGCGATGGATTGGCTGCTAAAGACATTCAGACAATTCTTGCGTATAGGAAAAAGCATCTAGCCGATGATCTTGCACGTGGAGCGGACCCACAGTTAACCGTGCTCTCGCGCGCGGAATTTGTGGAGCGCGTGTTTTGGGAGTCTGTCCGCGCTGGGGCACTGATCGTCGGCTTTAACCTTTCGTTCGATATTTCACGTATCGCCGTGGACTGGACCGCTGCCAGTAACGGAGGCTTTTCCTTTGTTCTTAGCCAGTTGAGTAAGACCAAGCTCAACAATGTCCATCGTCCCCGCGTCCGTATCGCGCCTCTGAATGGCGTGGCTGAACAGATCGAATTAACCGCTGTGCGCTGGGAAAAAGAGCAGCATCGTTGGCGTCGCTTCCGTCCGCTGGATTTGCACACTCTTGCGTTTGCATTGACCGACGAAAGCTATTCGTTGGCTAGCGCAATCAGAGCATTTGACTCCCAGCCACAGAAAATGGAGCACGACCCGACCGGACTCGTAACGGATGAGGAGATCACCTACGCACGGCGGGATGTGCACGGCACACTTGGTTTGCTCAACGCTCTCAAACGCGAATACGAACTCCATCCGATTGATCTGCTGCCCGACCGCGCGTACAGCCCCGCGTCCATCGGCAAGGCTTATTTGCGAGCAATGGGAGTCGCCGAGCCAATGTGTCAGTTCAAGGACATCCCACCCAAGATTCACGGAATCGCAATGGCGGCTTACTATGGCGGACGAGCGGAATGCCGCATTCGACGCTGGCCGGTCCCGGTTGTGCCGGTTGATCTGACAAGCGAATACCCCAGCGTTGACGCCCTGCTCGGCATCTGGGATTTGCTAACAGCAGAAAGGATGACGATGGACGATGTGACAGTGGAGGTGCGGGCGCTACTTGAAAGGATCACCCTCGAAGATTTGTTTCGCCCCGCCTTTTGGAAGCAACTCAACTTCTACGCGCGGATTGTGCCTGAAGGCGACATTCTGCCGGTTCGCTCTGTGTACGACAGCAAATCTGGAACCTGCAATATTGGCTTAAACAAATTGCACTGGAAACAGTCAATGTGGGTTGCTGGACCTGACCTGATCGCCGCCGTGCTCTTGGGCGACCACATTCCGAACATTCAGGAAGCTGTTCGCCTCGTTCCGATTGGAAAACAGAAGGGACTCAAGCCCGTTAAATTGCGCGGAGCGATTGCTGTCGATCCTCAAAAAGAAGATTTCTTTACGCGGGTTATCGAATACCGCAAACAGAACAAGCACAACGACCGCCTTCAATATTTTCTCAAGATTTTGGCGAACAGCACATCGTACGGAACCTATCTTGAATTGAATCCCGTGAAGGTTGATGCAAGCAACCGCCCTAAAATCACGGTTTATTCTGGCGAGCACATATTCGAGCAGTCTGCGCCGGATACCATCGAGCAGCCCGGTAGTTTTTATTTTCCTCTGCTCGGCGCATTGATTACATCCGGCGGACGATTGTTGCTGGCAATGATTGAGCGATGCGTCCGCGATGCGGGCGGAACCTATCTCTGTTGCGACACGGATGCGCTAACTATCGTTGCAAGCAAGCAAGGCGGGATGGTGCAAATGCCCGATGGTGCTCCACCAATTAAAGCTCTTTCATGGAAAGCGGTTGAACAGATTACGGAGCGATTCGATTCTCTTTCTCCATACAATCGCGACATTGTGCCGCATTTGCTGCGGCTGACCGATGAAAACTATGATGAAAGCGGCGCTCAACGCCAGCTCTTTGGATTGTCCATAGCAGCCAAGCGGTACGCCCTATACACCACGAAATGTAACCAGCCGTATTGCAGCCACTCTGATTGCGTCACAATCGTTGATCCCAAAGCCCACGGCCTAATTTTCTTTGCGCCGAGCGAAGAACGCGAGAGCGGCTTGCCAAAATGGTGGTGGGAATTGTGGCGTTTTCTTGTAGCACTCGAATTCAAGCAAATTATTGATCCAGACTTTAACGTTCTGATGTTTGGCGGGCGGGCTATCGATTCGGCAACATCCACGCCGGTTGACGGTGAACCCGAATGGATCAGTCTACCGGCTATGATGAAGATGAGAATTTCGACGCCTCATTATCTGGAGCAGATGAAAGGTAAAGCGAGCCCTTTCGGATTTGTGTTACATCCTCGTACGCGGGGCAAAGAGAAGCTTACCCTGCTCACGCCATTCAGCAAGAACCGAGGGGCTTGGGCGCATTCCGTGTGCGTCAACACGCATGATGGAAAGGTATATTCGCTAGATGAACTTTCGCGGGCGAATGTCATCCATTTGGGAGATGTTCTCTGCGGCTACATTCAGCACGCTGAAATCAAATCGCTCGCGCCGGATGGAGAGAAATGCAAAGCTCATACCCGAGGATTATTGTGCCGGATGACGATCAAGGGGGGCTTACAGCACTGCATTGGAAAAGAAGTTTCGCGATTTGAGCAAGGAAAGGATGATTTTATCGAGAACATTGACGATGCGTGCATTCATTATGACGGCGGGCGGGTTGCCGCGAATGAAACCACAATTGCAGAGATCAGCGGGCAGGGATTACGAAAAACGGCGAAACAGACCGGACTTGACCGCAAAACAGTCCGTGCAATTATCAAAGGAAAGAAAGTAAAAATCGGAACGCTTGCGAAGGTAGTTACCGAGATGTGGAAAAGCTGACGCACATTTCGTCCTAGGTGGTTATCAGATGAAAGAAGGCCCTAGCTAGTTTATACTCCCGTGAGCTTTAATCATCCATGCGAATACGTGACGTAAACTTTCCCGAGGCTCTTTTATCAGCGCAGAAGGAAGATAACTTGGTTATCTTCGCTGGGGCTGGAGTATCAATGCCGCCGCCCTCCAATTATCCGGACTTTCCGGGGCTTGCATCGACAGTCGCTAGTGGCGTCCTTATACAGCGCGAGGAAGAGCCGACAGATCGATTTCTGGGTCGATTGCGCGATCAAGGCATAATGGTACATGCCCTGGTTAAAGAGATCCTTACAAACCCTGGATCGGAGCCAAATTCACTCCACGTCGATTTGCTCAAGTTATTTCGATCCGCTGAAACGCTTCGGTTGGTCACCACAAACTTCGATCTTCATTTCTCACAGGCTGCAAGTATTGTGTTCGACTCGCCTCCGTCGTGCGAAACATACAGTGCTCCAGCATTACCGTTAGGAGATTCATTCAACGGGATCGTGTATTTACATAGCAGCGTAGACAAATCTCCTGAGAGATTAGTTCTCACAGACCGTGATTTTGGACGAGCCTATCTGACCGAGGGATGGGCACGAATCTTTCTCCAGCGACTCTTCACCCGCTATACCGTTCTCTTTGTGGGTTATAGCCATAGTGACGTTGTCATGAACTATTTGGCAAGAGGATTACCCCCACAATCTGGAGTTCCTCAACGGTTTGCGCTGACTCCGGTCGGTAATGAAGAGCACTGGAAATCGTTAGGCATTACGCCAGTCGTTTATCCCTTAATCGAGGATCCAAACAAACACTCTCGACTTGCAGAAGCAATCGGTGGATGGGCAGCTCAGGCTCGTCAGGGCGCTTTGGACCAAGAACAGAGAATTCGAAGTATTGTGGGACTGCCCCCTTCATTGGATCCGGAGGCAACAGACTATATCGAGGCTTGTTTCGCACAAGTAGATACAGCTCGCTTCTTCACGCGTCATGCAAATACCAGTGATTGGCTCGAATGGATCGACGATAAAAAACTTCTAGCACGGTTATTCCAAACCGATTCGTCTTTAACAGACGTTGATACAGAATTGGCTAATTGGATTGGCGTAAAGTTTGTGGTTCAACACGCTGACGAAGTCCTCTGGCTTGTGCAGAGGCACGGACACGGTTTAAATCCGGCGTTCTGGAGCATCATTACGTCCTGGCTGTTCAGGAAAGAGCCTGGGAAGCGCAACGACCCAATGGTATTGCAGCGCTGGATCCCAATCTTGATCAGTTTGTGGTCGCCGCAGTGCAGATTGGATTACATGGATTTCCTACTCGCCGACATGAAGGGTCCAGAGGACTGCCGCACCGCTGTGATTCTCTTTGAGTTTATGACTCGACCGATTCTGCGACTGGAAAAGAACTGGTGGCGCGATGATGCAGACAATCAAGAGAGAGTTTCGGCGGAGATTACAACTCTTGGCAACGATCATTGGTTGAAGCATCTCTGGCAAAAGTTTCTAAGCGTGAACCTGAGCACACTAGCCGACAACCTTGAGCCGATTGTCACTTCCCACCTTAACACTGCCCATCTTCTCCTGAGTACTCAGCAAAAAGCAGGGGATAATTTTGATCCACTGAGTCACTCACGTGGGCAGATCGAAAATTCACAACAGGGCGACGTTCGCAGTGGTATAGCGGTTCTCATCGACCTCGGATACGAATTGATTAGGTTTAACAACTCAGAACGTCCACTTCGGGCGGACGGGATAATTGCTCAATGGTTTGCGTCAGCATCGCTTCTACTGAAGAGACTCGCAATCATAGGTGTGGCCGAGAATGAACACTGGATGCCGGATCAAAAGCTGTCGTGGCTCCTAGGTGAGGACCTGTTGTACAGATACGGTTTTAAGCATGAAGTCTTCGAGGTTTTGAAGGCCGCATATGCCGGTTCGAGCGACGAGGTCAAGAAAGCGATCATACATGCTGCAAAAGTAGGCCGCGTTCCCGGCTTTGAAATCTCTGAAGAGATAATGCTGTACGAGCGATACAACCTCCTCAATTGGTTGCAGAGCGTCGCTCCCGACTCGCAACTAACCAAGCAGGAATTCGAAACAATGCAGGAAGCACATAAAGGTTTTCGACAACGGGGCCGCCCTGATCTTGATGTTGAGTTCAGTGGCCCTACGTTTGCGATACCCGGCTATCGAAGGCCAGTGTCTGTGGAGTGGCTCCTCGGTAAGTCTCCGGCAGAACAGGTTGACTGGCTTGTATCTTTTAAGCCGCAACATCCACTGGATGACAGATATGGAATTGTGGAGGCGGTGAGGGAAGCAGCATCACAGAAATTCGAATGGGGGATGGGGTTAGCAGGTGAACTAGCAGCTCGTAACATCTGGGATTCCGATTTGTGGCCAGCAATCGTCAATTCTTGGAATTCTAATTCTCAGATTAGTCAATGGACGGCGGCATTTGAGCTTGTCATGGCAAATCAGAAGATGCTTCCAATCACTGAGCGGGAGTTGGCAACTCTGCTCTATGAGCGTACGAAGGAGTCGTCGCCATCGATCCCGCAGGAAGCATTGGCACTTGCAACGGAAGTATCGAAGGTGTTATGGGCGGTATGTGCGGCAGAGGATGATCCCAGAAAAGGAAAGCCCAATGATGATTGGCTTTTCACGGCTATCAACCATCCAGCGGGGATACTTGCACAGTTTTGGCTAAACTGCCTCTCCAAACGACGCAAGGATTCGGCTGATAGATGGAGTGGGATTGAGAAGGAGACAGGCAATTTCTTGCGTACTGTTCTTGCGAATGATTCCTATGCAGCCGATCTCGTCAGAGTTGTTTTTGCAGCTCAGCTCAATTTTCTATTCGCAATAGACGAAGAGTGGACCAAAAAGTGCGTGTTGCCCCTTTTTGATTGGTCTACCAGCAATGATATAGCAACGCAGGTATTTCAGGGATTTCTCTTTTGGGGCCGCCAAACTGAGGCTCTGATACCGTATTTGTTGCCTTTATACGTCAAAGCCTTCCCTCACATGGCTGCGTTAGGCAAGGCGCGAAATCGATTCTGTGAATATCTGGCAGGACTGGCTTGCTTTAGCTCCATAAATCCACTGGAGAATGGTTGGATTAACCAGTTTTTATTAAAATCGGAATTACCTGACAGGATTGCTTTCGCTGCATCGGTTCGACAGATGTTACGGGGAATGCAAAATGAACCCAGAAAAACTCTGTGGGATGTCTGGATCGGAAAATATTGGCGAAACCGATTGCACGGCCTTCCGATCCCATTTGATTCAGCCGAACTAGGTGTAATGGTCGAGTGGACCTTGTTCCTCGGACCAGCCTTTCCAAGCGCGGTGAGGTGCATCCAAAAGAGTCCAGCGTTTCGACTTGAACATTCGTTCATTTATCGGGAGCTTGAAGAGTCGAACATTCCTAGCGAACATCCTTCAAAAACAGCAGAACTGCTGGTCGTATTGCTCAGGAACGAGGTTGCCGTGTTATTTGATCTCGATCGAGTTGATGCCATTGTCAGGCGTATAACCGGGTTAGGTCCGTCTCTGCCCGATCTGTTAGCTATATGCGATCACCTAGCTAGACTTGGGTACGCCGACGCCGGAAACCTTCGGCAGTTTGTAACATCACATCAGCCTTAAAACAAAAGCAAAGGCGCCCGTCCTAGAGGTAGCGGCACAGGGGGGTGGTCCCTTTTTCGCGTGCGTATACGCATACCCAGTTTTCCCTTGCTTTTTGGCCTGTTCTCCGGTATACAGGTCTTCGGCTGGCAATTTCCAGCCGGAAATCTAAAGAGAGGCAGAAGGAAGGCACGGGCCGCGGCGACGCGGCTTTTTCGCTTTTTATGCGCCTTTTACATTCTAATCGCAAAACCTATGGAAAATTAGAACTCGATGTAAGGGCGATTATGCATTTGACACAGATGCTAGACTGATTAGGCCGTGACAGGGCGAATGCTTAGTTTCTCGGGCCTATTATCGTAGCGGCCTTTTTCCGGCCCGCTTTAACCCTGTCGCGCGATATTGGTTTGGCGTGTAGCAGCCGCGACAGCGCCTTATCGAAAGCCCTCTTCTCAACCGTGATGCGTTTACTCATAAGTTTTCCACAGCCCCTGTGGATTTCTCCGCCCGCTTGAATTCTAATGAGCGCGTCGGCACTTTATTTCATTGACTGCTAATGCGAAAACCTGTAACCTGCCCATGATTCTTCGCGCCCGATTCAACGGCCACAACGAACTTCGGGATTGCGGGGGCCGTAAGCTGCCGAAGGCATAGTTACGGTAAAGATGGCCCAGCAATCCGCCGTTGAGTCCGGTACGAAAAGAATCAGACAATTTGGGTTTTGCACTCATAAAAAGCGAAAGCCGATCTCGCGGATCGGCTGTTAGCTTTGATTTGGTGCTCTGAACTGCAAATAAGTGGTGCCTGACCACCACACCTTAAGGCCAGTTCTCCCAGTTGTCAATAGGAAAAAGTAAAAAAAAATCGAAAAGTAGGGGTGTCTCTTGTTATGCCGACCACTCTTGACGCACTGATACTTCCCGGATGGATGGAACGCGATGAAGCAGTGAATTTGTTTGGACAGTGTTATTTTGATCCGCCTTTGGCTGATGGACAGGCAGAGGCAACGTGGAAACAATACCGCGACCGCGTTCAAGCATTACCAGCACGGAATGTTCAGCCAGCCAAACGACATCCAATTCCCGCTCGTGATAGTCATCTTGTACAGCAATTCTTGCAGAAATTCCGAATACCTGGAACGGATGTCTCTGATGTAATTAACATCAATCCCATGGAGTGTGTTATCTACCAAAACTTTGTAGTCACAGATAGAGCCGATGAGCACAAAAGACAAAATGGCCCATGGTCACGAAAGACTCTCGTTCTTGATCGGCCAACTGCGCAATTGCCAATGAGGCTGGAGCAGGGGACTATAAAGTTTACGCTGCCTCACGCAGAGCATATGTTCGCGTTTAGCAACGGCTGGTTTCAAATTCAGCAATTTGCCGGATTCGTCAGCGTGACGGATATTGGCGGCGGGAAACTGCTATTAAAGGCTGGTTATCACCGCTCATTTGCCTTCGCGCGTGGTGCGATGAACGAGCCAGACGCCAAGGACAAATGCGTGTTAGTTGCTTTGACCACCACTTTGCCGCCGCAATTGGCTCCAACGGCTCCGCAGCATGGACTTAGAACTACGGTCTTGGGTTCGTGTCCACCGCTATTTTCCGACTTTTTCGATTCCAATTTAGCCATGGCTGTTAAACTCCGTAAAAAAAGATATGAAGCTCATCTGCGCATAACAGCTGAGGATGAACCGTGAGTTTCTACGGAGCGGTTGGGCATCGGCAAGCCCGGCGGTCTTATAAACCGCGATCCGGCAGGATTTGTGGGTTCGACTCCCACCCGCTCCGATCCAAAAATCGAACAATTTAACGACACAACTTTGCTGTACGCCATAGGACGAAAGTTCTAGTGGGGAAGAAACGGAAGGAACTGGCAATGCGATCTCCCCGTAACCGCATCTTGCACCTCACACAGAATCTTATCGCTTGGGTGTGCGAGTATATTCCGCGACGCCTAAAAGTCAATACCCTTTTGGCCTCAAGTACAGGATACCTGTACTTCGGGGCAGGTTCAAGCCGTGAGGGTTTTGTAGGGCAATCTACCGCCATGTAGTAGGTTCTTGGTAGTTTCTGCGAACATCTCAGACTGCTGGCCGCGCCGATTGAATCGGTACGAAAACTCATTGCAGTAGCGCGGCAGATGCTTTATCGAGACTTTGTGGAACGTCCCATACACGCCGCGTTTTAGCAGCGAGAATGCGTTCTCAATCGTGTTTGTGTGATTCTCCCCGATCCCGTAGCTCTGTATGTGGTCAATCATGCGATGCGCGTCAGGAAAATTGCGACGCCCGATTATCCCGTACACCACGCCCATATCCGTTTGCAGCGTCGCATCGGGGCTTACATGCTTGAGCACTTCCGGTTCAATCGAAGTCATTTTCGCATCGGGCAGCGCAATGAATCGCAGCTTGCCGCCGCGCTCGATCATGCCGAGCACTACGTCCGGTTCGCGCTTTTTCGGCTGCGGATGGCCTTTGCGATGCCGTTTCGGATGCAGGTAGGTTTCGTCCACTTCTACCACGCCCTCTAGCAATCCCGTCTCTTTCGTTGCTTGCCGGATTCTGTGGCATAGGTGCCAAGCCGTCCGGTAATTGACGCCGAGATGCCGCTGAATCTGGCAGGCGGAAATGCCCTTCTTCGCTTCGCAGATGAGCGCAATGGCCATGAACCACTTGGTGAGCGGCAGGTGCGAATCGTGGAATATGGTTCCGGCGGTGGGGCTGAATTGATGCTTGCAGCCCTTTTCTAGGCACTGGTAAATCCGCGTGCGCTTGTTCTTAGACTTTGATTCACGGGTGACGCGAGAGACTTTCACTGAGCCACAATGCAGGCAGCAAACGCCCATCGGCCAGCGCATTCGCTCCAAATAGTCCAAGCACTTGTCATCGGTGTTAAAATCGCGGGTGACATCTATGAGCTTCATAGCAGCCTCTCCATATCGAGAGACTACCAAAAATGCGAATCTGTGTCAAGTACATAATCGCCGATGTAAGTTACACAAAACAAACGATCGGGTACACTTCTAATCGCAAAGAAAACGCACTTTACCCAAGGTATTTTGTCCGTTTTCGGACACCAGTAAGCAGCTCTAAAAAGGAGTGGGTCTGATTTTCCAATTCATCCGCAAGCGCCAGCTCGTCCGTTTCCACGCGGCGAAGACTGTGATCGCACTGGGCTTAGCCGCGCTGCTCTGCAATGGCGCCCTCGCCCGGCCCGGTGCCGAGCAAGCAGCCGAACAACCAGCTGCTGCGCCACCACCCACAGCAGTAATCCATGTGGATGCGAGCGCAAAGGGCCAACCGTTTCCGCATTTTTGGGAGCAGATGTTCGGGTCGGGGCGGGCGATACTGTCGCTGCGACAGGATTATCGCGACGATTTGCGCGCCGTGAAAGCGATCACCGGATTCGACTACATTCGCTTTCACGGAATTTTCGATGACGACGTCGGACTCTACAGCGAAGACAAAGACGGCAATCCGGTTTACAACTTTTCCTACGTGGACCAGATTTACGACGGCCTGCTGGCGAACGGAGTGCGGCCGTACGTCGAACTGAGCTTCATGCCGCCCAAGCTGGCTGCCCGCGAAGTGCATCAGGCATTTTGGTATCACCCGGTGGTGGCGCCGCCGAAAAGCTGGGCGCTATGGGACGACTTGATTACGAAATTTGCGCAACATCTGGTGGCGCGATATGGGATTGACGAAGTTTCGCAATGGTATTTCGAAGTGTGGAACGAGCCGAACCTAGATTTTTGGGCGGGCGATCCGAAACAAGCGACATACTATGAGTTGTACGACCACACGGCGAGGGATTTGAAGCGCGTGAGCGCACGGATTCGCGTGGGCGGGCCGTCGACGGCTCAAGCGGCGTGGGTGACGAGTTTTATTCAGCACGACGTGAAGGAGGATGTGCCGGTGGATTTCATCTCGACACACGTTTATGGCGATGACACTGCGCAGAACGTTTTGAAGACGAATGAAAACATTTCGCGGCGCGACATGGTTTGCCGCGCTGTGAAGAAGGTGCACGACGAGGTGGAAGCGTCGGCGCGTCCGCAATTGCCGATCATCTTCAGCGAGTACAATGCGAGCTATATGAATTTGCCGGATGTGACAGACACGATTTTCATGGGGCCGTGGATGGCGAATACCATTCGCGAATGCGATGGGCTTGTGAGCATGATGAGTTATTGGACTTTTTCTGACGTGTTCGAAGAGCAAGGGGTGATCAAAAAGCCGTTCTACGGCGGATTTGGATTAGTGGCGGAGGGCGGCGTGCCCAAGCCGGTGTTCAACGCGTATAAGCTCCTACACATGCTGGGGACGCAGCGAATTCCGGCGGATTCAGATTCGGCTATCGCAACGCGCGCCGGAAAAAAGACGCTGGAAATTGCAGTGTGGAATTATTCGGCGCCGGAAGCCGCGGGCGCGACGAAAGAATTCACGTTGCAAATTGATGGATGGCACGGCGCGCGCAAAGTTTTGATTTACCGGCTGGACGCGGGGCACGGAAACGCGCTCACGGCCTATGATGCAATGGGCCGGCCCGCAAGTCCCACGCAGCAGCAATACGCAGAGCTGAAAAATGCGGCGAAGCTTGGCCCGCCGGAAAAAGAAAAACTGAAGAGAAATCAAATTACGATAACACTGCCTCCGAAGGCGCTGGAGTTGATTGAGGTGCACTAGCGGGCGTTTCGGGGTGGAAGCCGGCGAGGCGCATTCCGGCCTGAGCTTCAGGATTTTTCATGAATGTTTCCCAGATGAGTCCAGAACGAAGATTTTCCGCCATGACCACGCCGATTCCCGTATTGATCCCGACGACTTCTGAGTTGTACCAATTCTTAAGCGGATTGAAGGCGTCCTGAAAGGCGTAGCGCCTCCACAGTTTTTTGCCATACCGACGACGCATGGTGTGGAGAACAAGCAGCGTTTCGCGCGGAAGAAATGGCAGAGAGCCGGCGGGCGCTGCCGGAACCAACGTCCCATCAATTGTGCCGACGGGCGGAGGACCGCCCCACCAGGTGTATCCATCCATCGAATCTGAGGCGGTGACGCCCCACATGTTGTCGGCGAAATCGGGAAAGCGTGGATGCAAGTCGATGCAAAAAAGCCGGTGCGCTTTCGTAGCGAGCACTGAATTTTCGAAATAGTTAGCATAGCGATCGCGTCTTCCGCGGAAATCGAACCATGCATGTGAATACTGATGAACGAAGAGGGGCGCGTAAGAGCCAATATAGCGCAGGCCCTTGTAATCGAAAATGGGGCGCCACCATGCGTCCCAAGAGGTGGCGGGAATCGCATGAGTGCGGGAACCTATAGCCATCAAATACATGAGCATAAGTTCGCAGTAGGTATTCCAGCGGTACGGCAAGAATCCGTGCTCGGGCGTCCAGCCGTGAGAGAGGGTGCGGCCGCTGTCGAGCATCCAAAACCAGTCAACGCGATCGAAAATCTGAGTGGCTAGCTCGCGAATCTGCGGATCCGAAAAATATTCTCTGCAGGTGAGGACGCCGCAGAGCAACAACGCGGTGTCGATGGAGGAAACTTCACACTCGAAGGCGCGCTCGCCGGCGTTGATGTCGACAAAGTGATAGAAGAAGCCGCGCTGGTTATACATGCGCGTGGCAAGGAATTTGAGAGCTGCGCGCACGCGGCTAATGATAGACGGGGTGGGAATAAAGCCGCGTTTATCGGCGATGCAGAGGGCGGTAAGTCCAAAGCCGGTCGATGCGATGCTGGCGATGTTGTAGTCGTCGAATTCGCTGGGCGTGCTGCGATCCTTGGCAAGGCCGGTGTTGGGATTGGACTGCTCCCAGAAATACAGGCAGGCCGCTTGCTCGTAATCATTAAGCAGAACTTCGTCATAGAGGCTGAGTTTGTAGGGAGGTTCAGGGGGAACTAGCGGCAGTTGCTGAAGGGCGGATCCTAGGGACGCTGTTCCGATGCCGAGCAGAGGTGAAATGGCCCCGAAGCGCATCAGGCGCGCAATAAATTCTCTTCGAGTGAGCCCCGTGAAAGCTGGGCTCGAGAATGTTCGGTGCATTCCTACTCCGCCAATTTTTGAGTCCGCAAGTTTTGGCCCTTTCCAAAGTAATCATGCAGACATGTTTTTTGCAACTGTGAGATGCGACGGCGTGGCCTTTGTGAGCGGGCAGGGAAAGGGCCAGGACGCAAGCCGTAATTCGCTTCCGCCAGAGATTCGCTGGCGACACGGGTTAGGGTAAGATAAATGGCGCCCAGTGTGATGTTGTGCGGCGCCCGGCCTAATCCTCCTGTTCTGCCGCCGCCTTCAATTTTTAATTTAGCGAGTTCGAGAGTGGAGGCGCGCCAATGTCATCTGCAAATTCTGTCAGTGCAGACGCTAACGTCGGCCGGTTCGTTACGGTTGTATCGTGGATCTCCGCGCTAGCGGGACTGCTGTTTGGTTACGACACAGGAGTAATTTCTGGAGCAATTCTGTTTGTGAAGGTCGATTTTTCGCTGAGCACATCGCAAGAAGAGTTTGTGGTGGCGGCGGTGCTGGTGGGTGCAGTGATCGGCGCAATTATAGGAGGGCGGCTGTCAGACCGTTTTGGGAGGCGCAACGTTCTGATCCAGGTGGCGCTTCTCTTTATCATCGGCGCAATCGGCACAGCGCTGGCTCCTACGCCGACCTGGCTGGCGATTGGAAGGGTGGTAGTCGGCGTTGCAATTGGAGTGGCCTCATTTACGGCGCCGCTGTACATCTCCGAGGTTTCGCCGGCACGAGTGCGCGGCAAATTGGTTTCGCTGAACCAATTGATGATTACGATTGGAATCGTAGTCTCTTACCTCGCGGACTATGGCTTTTCGGGTGCGCGAGAGTGGAGATGGATGTTCGGAGTTGCCGCGGTTCCCGCGCTCATTTTGGCGGTGGGGCTTATTTTCGTGCCGGAGAGCCCTCGGTGGCTGATGAGCCGCGGATTGGTCGAACAAGCGCGAAAAATCCTGAGCCGCATACGGGAAAGTAACGTGGACGCGGAGATTTCGGAAATCGCGCTCAGCCTGAACAAGCAGGAAGGGGGGTTGCGGGAAATGTTCAGCTCGGCGGTGAGGCCAGCGCTGGTGGTGGGGATTGGGCTCGCTATATTCCAGCAGTTCACGGGAATTAACACCGTGATTTATTACGCGCCGACGATTTTTCAGTTCGCGGGATTCAAAAGTGCATCGGCGGCGATCCTCGCGACTGCCGGAATTGGAGCGGTTAATGTCCTGCTGACGATTGTGGCACTGCGTCTGCTGGATCGCGCGGGACGGCGGCCATTGCTGCTTTACGGCTTGGTGGGGATGATTATCAGCTTGGGCGTTCTGGGATTCGCATTTCTTTCCGGGTCATTATCAAGCACGGTCGCGTGGGTTGCGGTAATCAGTGTGGCAGTTTACGTGGCTTGCTTCGCGATTGGGCTGGGACCCGTTTTCTGGCTGATGATTGCGGAGATATACCCGCTGCGCGTTCGCGGACAAGCGATGGCAGTAGCGACGGTGGCGAACTGGGGCGCGAATTTGGTGGTCGCGCTGACGTTTTTGAGCTTATTGCATTCGCTGGGCCGGCCCTGGACTTTCTGGCTCTATGGAATCATCGGGATCATTGCGTGGGTGTTCGTTTACACGTTGGTGCCTGAGACGAAAGGGCGAACGCTGGAACAGCTGGAAGAGTATTGGCGAACGCGGCGCGCATGAGCGCTGGCGTCTGCTCGAAGGATTGCCGCAAAGGCCGCGAAAAAAGCATCGGTCGAAATCCAATAACGAACTGGATAAAAAGAGAGAAGAATTTTGATTTCTCGCCGGAAACATATAGAATTCGTGCGCGATTGCTGGCAAATACATAAGGGGAGTGCGTCGATGAAACGATTGGTTTCTATCACCTTGGCAGCAATATTTCTAAATGTTTTCCTCTTCGCCGGGTACGCAAAAACTGCGTCAGCGCAAATGCCGGAACGGAGCGGGCAGGCTTCCGAAACGAAACAAGAGAAGGCTCCGGAGAACAAAGAAGAGGCGAAAGAACAAAAGTCGGTGACGGAACATAGCATTCGCATCGACGGTCAGACAATTCCATACACGGCAACTGCGGGAACAATCATCTTAAAGAATGGCAAGGGTGAACCGACAGGCTCCATGTTTTACGTGGCCTATACCAGGTCTGATGTGAAGGACCTGAGCGAGCGGCCGGTGTCATTTTTCTACAACGGCGGGCCAGGGTCTTCCACGGTATGGCTGCACATGGGCGCTTACGGCCCAAAACGCATCGCAACGGTAGACGCCGCGCCGACGCCGCCCGCGCCATACAAGATCGTGGACAATGACGACACCATCCTCCCCGTAACTGACGAAGTTTTCATCGATGCGATGGGAACGGGCTTCAGCCATGCGTTGGGCAAAACGCAAGACAAAGACTTCTGGGGCGTGGATCAGGACGTGGCGGCTTTTGCGCAGTTCATCGTGAGATATATCACCGAGAACAACCGCTGGAACTCGCCGAAATTTTTGATTGGCGAAAGCTACGGCACTTTTCGTTCGGCTGCGCTAGGAAATTATCTGCAGTCGCGCGACGACATCGACTTGAACGGCATTGTGCTGATGTCTTCCGTGCTTGATTTGGGCACGATCTCGTTCTATCCGGGCGAGGATTTAGCGTACATTTTATATTTGCCAAGTTACGCAGCGACGGCCTGCTATCACAAAGTGATGAGCTGTCCGGCGGATCTGAATGGTTTTCTAGAGCAGGCGCGCCAATTTGCGATGACAGATTACGCGCACGCGCTGATACAGGGTTCGAACCTAAGTGAGGCGGAGCGGCAGAGCGTGGCCAAAAAGCTTTCGCAATTCACAGGACTGAGCACAGATTACATTTTGAAAGCGGATTTGCGTGTAAATTTACCCCAGTTCATGCAAGAGCTGCAGCACGCGAAAGAAATGACGACGGGCCGGCTGGACTCACGTTTTTCGGGCTACACCGAGGATCCGCTGGCGGAGTACGCCTTCGGGGATCCCCAATCCAGCGCGATCAGCAGTGCGTACACGGCGGCATTCAATCAATACGTAAGACAGGACCTGAAATTCGGCGACAATAAACCCTACGAGATTGAAGCTTCTGTGGGAAGAGAGTGGGATTGGAAACACAATGAGGGGCGCGGCTATGGGTTTCCGGGTGCGCCGAACGTCGAACCGGATTTAACGCAGGCACTGATTGCAAACCCCAACCTGCATGTTGAAGTTGAAAATGGGATTTACGATCTGGCGACCCCGTTCTTCGAAACGGAATACACCATGGACCATTTGGATTTGCCTGCAGCCCTGCGAAGCCACATTCAACTGAAGTATTACGACGCCGGACACATGATGTATGTGTCTCAGTCCGCCCACGCAAAATTGAAAGCGAATGTGACTGCTTTCATCGAGAACACTTTAAAAGAGCAGCATCGGTAAGCGCAAGCGCCGCTGGTCTTGCGAATTTGCTGCGCGGAACCGGCGGCGAGGCGTTTTCAGCCGGCGCGGGCAGGCGTGATATTTCCACGGCGCTGCAAGACGTGAGCTACGCGCCAGCGACGCGGCGCAAAAGCTCTGGCTCAGATGCTTCCTCGCTGCGGGCGCTCGGGAAGACTGTATCCCGTTGCGACGCTGTAGATACGATGGATTGCAACGTAGAACGGAGCGCCGCATCGTCTCCTGTCGCGACGCACTGCCGCAATTTTTTCAGTTGAACTTCCAGTGCAGCCCAACTGTTCCTCGGCCCTCGCGCGGTCCGAATTTTTGGATGACATGTAGGCGTGACCAACTCGTTCGCGTGGAAAAGCTCTTCGCATAATTTTTCGCCTGGCCGCAAACCTGTGAACCGAATTCTTACGTCCTCTGCCGACTTGCCGGAGAGCCGGATGAGGGTCGTCGCAAGGTCGAGAATACGCACCGGCTGACCCATGTCCAGCACGAGAATTTCTCCATGACTACCCATGGTGAACGCCTGAAGAACGAGCGAAACTGCTTCGTGAATGGTCATGAAAAAACGGCAAACGTCGGGATGGGTGATGGTCAATTCATGGCCGGAGCGAATCTGCTCGTTGAAGATCGGGACGACGCTGCCATTCGAATTCAAAACGTTGCCAAAGCGCACGGAGATGCAGCGCATGGCGTTTGAAGGGCGAGACGACAGGATCAATTCGCCGACGCGTTTGGTTGCCCCCATAATGTTTGCAGAATTTACAGACTTGTCGGAGGAAATGAACACAAAGGACTGGCATCCGTTCCTTTCGGCAGCGTCGAGCAGGCCCGTCAGGCCAAAGATATTGTTTTTAACCGCCTCACGAGCGTTCGTCTCCAGGAGCGGGCCATGCTTGAGCGCCGCGGCGTGAAAAATCACTTCCGGGCGTTCACTTCGGCAAAAAAGGAGCATTTCTTCTGCGTTGGACACGTCAGTGATGCAAAAACGCGCCTGCGTTGGCCCGCTAAGCCTCTCCAGTTCGCGATGCAGATAAAACACGCCGGTCTCGCTGCGGTCGGCACAGACAAGCCTTTTTGGACGGCAGGCAAGAATCTGGCGGCAGAGCTCCGAGCCGATCGAGCCAGCAGCGCCGGTGACGAGCACCGATTTATTTTGAATTCGCGCGCCAATAGACCGAAGATCGAGACGAACCGGATCACGGCCCAAGAGATCTTCGACGTTGACGTCTCGAACCCGCCCCACACTAACCTCACCAGCGATCAGTTCGCGCAGAGAAGGAGCGGTGCGGAATTTCGTGCCGGTTGTCTCGCAAATTCTCACGAATCGTTGCATCTGCGAGGCCGTCGCGGACGGTATGGCAATGAGAATCTCGTTCACAGGATGCTTGGCGATAATGGAAGGCAGATCGGCGATCGCGCCCATTACCGGCACGTCCTGAATCTTGAGTCCTTTTTTTGAAGGGTCATCATCCACGCAGGCCACTGCGATGCAATGGGAGCCCGGCTGTCGAAGTTCCCTTAGAATCATCTCGGCCGCGGTTCCAGCGCCGATGATTGCAATCCTTTTCGAAGAGTGCGCGTCCTGTTGCACGGAGTCGAAGAAAGCACGCGAAAAAAAACGCACTCCTACTAGGAGGCTTACAGTGAGGAGCGCTTCAAGAACGTAGACTGACCGGGGAAAACTCCTAAGCCCAAGGAACAAGCGCATTGTGACGATGAATGCTGCTGACCCCGCGCCGATCCCTTTTAAAATGTCGAAAACGTCGCTGATGCCCGTGTATTTCCACCAGCCGTGGAATAACCCGAAGGCGCCGAGCGCTGCGAGACGCAGTAAGATCAGAATTGGAGCAACAGAAAATAGCAGACCGCTATAAGGCAAGGAAAAATCAAAGCGCAAGAGCCACGCCACTACAAGCGACAGGAATATTAGCGCTGCCTGGAAAAGCGCGATGAACCAGGAGCTGCGACGAAGCAGAATTCGCGAAAATAGTTTGGGTGGAACCCTCATGTGGCGGCTGGCGAGCCAAGCATCAGTACTTTTTCAGTTACCTTGAAACGAAATCAAGTGGTTTCTGCTGCAAGCGCGAGCCGGAGCGTAATGGTTGCGAATCGAATCGACAACGATGTCAACCTGCTGCTCGGTCGTCTCAGCGCTCATTGGCAGCGACAAAATTTCCTTGGACAGTGACTTAGTATTGCGAAGCCCGGGATCCGCAAGTCCAAGAGCCGGATGCTGCCACATTGGCTTTGCTTCATAGAGTGGCAGGAAGTGCTCGACGCCTCGCCCTACAAGCTGCTCGGCAACGCGCTTCTCGTGATTAGCAGAGGTGTAGGCAGCGTACCAAAACGCATCATCCCGAACCTGCTGTGTTCCCGAATTGCAGCTCATTTCAATCAGTGTGGCCCTCGTGTCAGTCATGCCGGCCTATGTTTGGCGGGTCTGTTCAACGTTTCAGAACCGCTCGCGTTGTCATTTGGCATTATGGACATAGCTCCGCCCCGCAACTCACAGGCCGTCGTAATCTAAGTGCCTGTATCTAAAGCTTTTGAGTGATACTCGGCACTCGCTCAATGCGCGGAGCAGGTTCTACATGTTCCATTTCCGGAAACGAAACCTTCTCGTTTGCTAAGCCGTTCATCATGCGCTCGCCTTCTCCCGTTCGTTGGGGGCTCGGCTATGCCTCTCGTAATACCCCGTATGGTAGTAGCCTGCGTCGCGCAGATTCACGTCGTTCAGCACAGCGCCGATGACATGCGCACCCACGGCGGCCATACAACCTTCCGCCCGTTGCGCTCTTTCTCGCGAAGTCACTCCTGCTTTGACCACCAGCACAGTTCCCTCGGCTACAGCCGCCAGAATTCGCCCGTCTGTAATGTTCAGCAGCGGAGGCGCGTCCACAAGTACGAAGTTATAGTCATTCATTGCGTCATTAATGAGCGCTTCCATCCGCTCTGACGAAAGCAATTCCCCAGGGTCTGGCGGCTCCGGACCGCAGATCAAACAGTCCAGGCCCTTGGCGTTCGATACCTGCACAAGACTGCGCCATTCTCCGAGCCCTGCGAGGTAGTTGACTAAGCCCGATGAACCCGAGATGTGAAAGAAGTCCTGCACTCCCGGGCTGCGAATGTCTCCGTCAATCACCAGCACTCGTTTCCCGAGCTGCGCCAGAGAAATCGCCAAATTGCAGCAGACCGTAGTCTTGCCTTCATTTGCCTCCGCACTGACGAATGCCAAGGATCGAGGCGGCCTTCCCGCGGTGGAAAGCAATATCGACGTGCGCAGTACTCGAAACGACTCTCGCAGACCGGAGAATCCATCGGTACCGCCATCGATCCGAATCCAGCCATCCTGCCCTTCAGCGTCAACCGCCGCGCCCAAATTAGCTCGTGGATGCCCCAGGCTGAAACGAGGCCTCCGAGGCGCTTTCCGCCGTACCATAACGCGTTCCCTCGGAATCAGCCCAAGAATCGGCAAATGCAAAAAATGGCCAACGTCATCCGGCGACTTGACCGTGTTGTCCACGCGTTCCTGAACGCATGCGAGGCCTGCGCCACCCGCTAGCCCGAGCAACAAACCGAAAGCCAAGTCTAGGACCACTCGCGGCCTCACGGGCTGGGCCGGCGGTACCGCCGGATCAACCACGCGCACATTGCTCGCCTTCAATCCGGCGGAGACGCCCGCCTCTTTTAGCCGTTGCAAGAGCCCCTCATACAGTTGCTTATTCGTATCCACCTCGCGTTTGAGGATGTTGTATTGAACAGATTCTTGCGCGGCCGCGTTCGCTTGCGTTTCCTGCTGCGCAAAAGCCTTCTTCACCAGGTCTTCCCGATGGACAGCCGCAAAATATTCATCTGCGACATGCCGCTCCGCCTCGCTCCGCTGCTGCTCCAAGAGCTGCCGTGTGCGCTCAATCTGGCTCTGAATCGCCTTCATCTCTGGATAGCCTGGCTTAAAGCTCGGCGCGAGTTGCGCCTGTTTCTGTTCCAAGTCGGCCAGCCTCTCGGACAAATCCTGCGTCACTTTGTTGTCGAAAACTCCCGGCAGCGCAATGTAATCTCCCGCTTCCGCCAGCCGGAACACAGATTCCGTCTGATACCGCTGCGCCTGCGCTTGTGTAAGCTCATCCTGCAGTTGCTGCAAGCGCTCATTTGCGGCGTTCTCCGTTTCTCCTTTGTCGTTTTCGAGGTACAGCAAACCTTTTGCCTGCGCGTACTTTTGCAATTCGTCTTCGGATTTTTCCAATTTGATTTTCAATCCGTCGAGTTGTTGACCAAGCCATTTCGTCGCTTTTTGCGTCGCATCCCAGTGAATTTTCAAGCTTTGTTCGATGTAACTTTCTGCCAGCGTATTAACCACGCCCGCCGCAAGTCTGGGGTCTTGCGAATCAAACGTGACGCGCACTAAACGGCTGCGCGGTATCGGAATCACGTTCAGCCGTTCCTCGAAATTCTGAAGCACGCGCTGCTCATCCGCTGCCGCTCCAATCGGTCCTCCAGAGTTGAATTCTTTGCGCTTATCCAAACGCAGTTGCTGAATCACATCGCGCGCCAGGCTGTCACTCTGCAGAAGCTTGTACTGTGTCTCGATATAGTCGTCTGTGACGTTCTCGATTTGAAAAAGCTCCCGCACGGTAACGATATTTGGATTCTCCGGCTCCATTTCCAGCAGCGCTTTGGCCTCGTATATTGGCTTCTGCTTTATCGTCCAGAGCAGCACCAGCCCAAATACCATCACTGCCATCAGGATTGCACTCCGCCGTCTTTTCTGAATGATCCGCCAGTACGCCCGCACAGTTGCTGCGCTGTCCAGTTCGTCAACTCGCGCCGCCACCGGTCTGCTGCGCGGGCTCACCGCCTGTGCTCCGACCAATTGAATTTGGTTCTCTTTGTCCATGAACTATCGGCGGTAAACGATCAGCCCTCCGGTAATTGATAGCGCTGCCTCGGTGCCTCGGTAAAATGCCGCCTTGGTAGCGCTATTAGGAATGAACAAAATATCTTTTGACGCCAGCATGGGATCAGCCGCTTTCCCCGTAAGGATCCGCTTTAGATTGATGGGAATCTCTTCTCTCGACCCATTCTTGCCGGTGCGAATGATTCGTGCACCCTTTTCGCTGGACGTACTCGTTGTTCCTTCGGCGAGCGCCAGCGCTTGCAACACGGAGATGTTTTCGTTCGTCCTCAACAGGAATCCGCCCGGCTTCCTCACTTCGCCCACGACGTACACAATGCCCGCGCGAGGGACTTTCACGATGTCTCCCGGGTTCACCTCTACGTTGTAGGCAGGGTTCGGCGAAGCTAGCAGGTCCTTCAAATCGATTTGCAGCGATTCGTCGCCTGCGTTTAACCCGGACGCGATCGGCTCTGGCTTGGCCGGTGAAATAGGCGAGTTTACAGCCTCCGCAATACGGGGGTGAACACGGTTCGCGTAGGTGTTGTCCGTAGTCTCGCCACGGCGCATTACAATTACTCTGTCGCCGGCATCATCAGCCAAGCCCTGAGCCATGGACAAAACCTCAATCAGGCTCTCCGGCCCTTGTATCTGGTACACTCCAGGCCTTTCCACAGCGCCAAAGACAGAGACCGGGTGGCTCTTCACTTCCTTCACAAAGACATTCACCTGCGGATCCGTCATGTAATTCCGCCGCAGCAACGCTTCGACCACTCTTTCCAGCTCATGACTAGTCAGGCCAGCCGCATCTACACTTCCAATCAGAGGAAGCGATATGGAGCCCTGCGCAGGCACGCGTACTGTGCGGCTTAGGTCTGGCGCACCGTACACTGAAATTTCCAGCAGGTCGCCTGGCCCAATGCGATAGTCCTCGGCGGGAGTACTGCGGATACGATCTCGCGCAAGCTCCAGTAAACGCTGGTTATAAGCTTGAGCCGTGCCCTTCACCACCGCGCCGGATTGTTTACTCTTCGGATTTTCCTGCCGAGTCGCCGCAGTGCTTTTCGCAACAACGAGAATAGATAGCAGGCTCAAACATATGAATGCAGCGCAGACTAGGCCAGCTTCATTTTTGACGGGATAACGCGATTCGGTTAACCAACCTATGATGCGCCATCTGGACGAGCAAACGAGGTCGCTTCGCTTAAGTCCCACCGTATCTCCCAAGCCTTCAGAAACGCCTTGCGCCTACACAATGCCGGCCCTGCTTGCACGTTTCGATTGTGTAGCGCACTAATAATGGCGAAACCCTATTCTTGGCAAGCGGCAAAAGGCGACAGGTTGCGATTTGACGTGCCTGCAATGTCGTGCCCCTGTGGAAAACGCAGCCAAACCCTTGTATCAAATGTGCTAACACCAGTTCGCGCAGGACCCCCCAATGTCGCGTCAAAAGGCCACGCAAAATATAATTACTTTATGTTTACTTATGCCTATTGTCAAAATACGAGTGACCAGTTAGAATGCGCACCGCAATTAACCTCTACATTGATTGGGAGATTTTCTGTGGATGGGCGGCCAGAAACGACTGCTGTTCCTTTTTCTCCTGCGGACCGCTTGGATTCATGGAAATCGGTGGCTGCCCACCTTCACCGCGGCATCCGGACAGTTCAACGTTGGGAAGAATTTCAAGGTCTTCCCGTCCACCGCCTGCAGCACTCGAAGCAAGGCTCAATTTACGCCTATAAATCTGAGATCGATTCCTGGTCAATTTCCCGCCAACCAGTTGCTTCGCGGCTGAAACCTCCGCAAAGCAAGCGCATTTCACAATCCACCGCAGGAATCAAATCGCGCTATCTGCGGACTGCCATTTATGCGCTCCTTGGCTTTGCTGTTGTCCTTTCGGGATTCTCACTCGTGCGATTCTTCTTGAGCCGCCCATACGCTCAGGTCGCACATTCAATTACCGTCAAACCTGTAGCTATCGCGGTTTTTCCGTTCCAGGATCCTTCGTCGAATTCGCAAACGAGCACACTGGCGCAAACTTTCACCATCTTCTTAATCAAAGATCTTCAGCGCTCACAGTCGATTCATGTGATTAACGCCGAGCCGGTGGCCCACGCGGCCCGCGATTTGAATAGTCTCCAACACATTGCCAACGTTCTCCACGCCGACGAAGCTGTGGAAGGTTCCATCCGCCGCGAAGGTGATCACATCCATATCACAGCACAGCTCGTTGATTCCGCCACGGGATCCGTCGTTTGGACTGCGCAATTTGAACGCAAATCCCCTGACACTCCCGCAGTTCAAGACCGAGTCGCCTATGCGGTGGCGGTTGAAATTGAAAATGCGTCGCCGTAAATGATGCTTAGCTGCTGCTGCTCTTACGCAACTATTGCAGCCTGATTTTTTAGAAGAAACAAAATGTCACAGGGTTTGCGTGACGATCTGGAGGGAGCGCGGACGGTCCGGATCCAATTCCTTTACCTCCGCCAGTTGCGCAGCGAAAAGCTGGCCCGGCACGATATACGGGATCGCGCTGTAAATCTCCGGAATTTTCCCCGGCACGCGAATCGTGCGCGTGACTCTCGGCAGCCGGGCATCGCTTGAGGTAATCGCAATCGTTTCCGCGTGTAGTCCCGCAAGACGCTTGATCAATCCACGTTGCCCGGCGAATGTTTTCCCCGCCGGCGCGAGAAGAATCACCGGAAAATCGCGCTCAATCATGGCAATGGGCCCATGCAAAAAGTCAGCCGACGAAAATCGCTCCGCCACGATGTAGCACGTCTCCATCAATTTCAAAGAAAGCTCGAACGCGTTCGCGTAGTTCAAGCCTCGCGCCACCACAGCGCATTGCCGCATGTAACGGTACCGCTGGACCATCTCCCGAATCTCCGCCGCCAGCTTCAGTGTTTCCGCCACTCGCGCGGGAATCTCGCTTGCGGACTCCAACGCGATCTGCCGCCCCAGCGCAAACGCCAGCAAATACAGAATCATCAACTGTCCGGTATATGTTTTCGTAGCCGCGACCGACTTCTGCTTTCCCGCGCGCACCAAAAACGTATCGTCCACCGCACGCGTCATCGCCGATCCCGCTTCATTCGTCACAGCAACGGTGTACGCTCCCTGCTTTCGCGCATTCTTCAATACCACATTGATATCCGTGCCTGCCCCGGATTGCGAAATGCCAATCACCAGCGCCCGGCGCATGTCCAGCCGCGCATGATAAAGCGTATGCACTGAAGGAGCGCACAGTGACACCGGAATTCCCGTGGAAATTTCCAGCAGATATCGGCCAAAGAGCGCGGCATTATCTGAAGTTCCGCGCGCCACCAGAACGATCAAGCGAAAATCCCGCGCCGCAGCGAATTTTTTGAACTCCGCCGCATGAGCTTTTTCCGCCTCGAACGTTCGCCGCAGCGCCCTCGGCTGCTCATGAATCTCGTCCATCATCCGCGACATGAGCGCCTCGTCCGGCAATGTGAATCCGCATGCCTCAATTGCCGCCTCGCCATCCGGGTCCGCGAAGCGCGCGCCCAGCCGTCGCGCCGGTCAGCTTCCCATGCTCGAATTCCAGTTGCCCGTTCACGAAAACGTAATCGATCCCCCTAGACAGAACGTTTGGATGCGCGTACGTTGCCTTATCAATGATCGTCTTCGGATCGAATACCGTCACATCCGCGTAAAATCCAGGCTTCAACAGCCCGCGGCCAACCAAATGTTCCCGTTCCGCCGGCAGAGAAGTAATCTTTCGAATCGCTTCAGCGATTGGCAGCAAATGAAGGTCCCGTGAATAATGCCCGATGAATCGCGGCATTGATCCCCACGCCCGCGGATGATTGTGCGGCTCGAAAAGCGGCCCGTCGAGCGAGGTCTCATTCGCATCAAGTCCGATGCTTGTCCAGCGCTGCTTCAGCCCATACTGCAAATCTTGCTCGTTCGCGATGAAGTAGAGCGCGCCGGTTTGCCCTTGATCCGCGATGATGAAATCGAACAGCGCGTCCAGCGGATCTTTTCCCTCCGCTTGCGCCATCTGCGCCACCGTCATTCCGTCATATTTCTTCAAATCCGGGTTCACCACTCCGGAAATCATCACGCCGGAGGCACCGCCGCTGTCAAAGTACAAATTTTCCCATTCCGGATGATCCGCTGCCATTTCGGTTTGAATTCGCTTTCGAATCGCCGGATCGCGAAGCCTGGCAAGCAATTTCTCCGCGCCGCCATTCGCCACCCATGGCGGCAAGGAAGAAGCCAGTGCTGTCGCGCCCGCCAGGTACGGATACATATTCGCCGCAATACTCAGCCCGGAATCTCGCGCCGCCTGAATTTGCGCCACTAATTTCGGCATCGAGCCCCACCGCGATTTTCCGCTCACTTTCAAATGAAAAATCTCGACCGGTAAGTTCGCCTGGCGTCCTATCTCGATTGCCTCATTGAGCGCAGCCACTTCCGTTTGGCCTTCGCTGCGCATGTGCGTCGCATAAATTCCGCCATATTCTGACGCCACTTTTGCTAACGCGATCAGCTCATCCGTTTTTG
This sequence comes from Candidatus Acidiferrales bacterium, assembly GCA_035933545.1. Lineage (GTDB taxonomy): Bacteria > Acidobacteriota > Terriglobia > Acidiferrales > UBA7541 > DAHUXN01. The sequence continues at coordinate 70,063 of DASYYQ010000022.1, forward strand.
CGTAGTGCCCCGGTGGATAAATCAGCGCAGTCGAAATGCCCAAGGCCCCTTGCTGCATCGCCTGCGCGACCAGTTGCTCCATTTTCTGGAGCTCGGCCGGTGTCGGCTTGCGATCATCGTCGCCAATCACTGCCTCGCGAACTTGCGCCGCGCCCACATAGGTTCCCAAATTCAGCGGCGTCCCTGACTTTTCAAGTCGGTGGAAATATCCATCCAGATCCGTCCAGTCAACCGTCAAATGGTATTGGTCGAGAAACGGCTTCATCGGCGCAATCGTCCGCTCATCCTGCGGCGCAATCGAGCCTCCCTCGCCTGTAATCTCGCTCGTGATTCCCTGCGAGAGTTTGCTTAGCGAACGTTTATCAATCAGCAGCGAAGTTTCCGACTGCCCCAGCATGTCAATAAATCCCGGCGCGACGACTTTGCCCGTGGCGTCAATCGTCTGCCTGGCGCTCGCTCCTTCCAGCTTCCCTATCGCCGCAATTTTATCTCCGCGAATTCCAATATCCGCCGCATACCACGGATTTCCGGTGCCGTCGAGAATGTGCCCGCCGCGAATAATCACGTCGTAACTTTCGCCGCGTGCCGCGTCCGTGTCCTGTCGCGCCGCCGACCGTATTCCTACCGCCGCAATTCCCACTACAAACAGCGCCATCACGCTAACTGTCATTCGCAGCTTCATCCACGCTCCTTTTCTTCTCGCACGCCCAAAAAGAACGTGGCTATTGCCTTCCCGTTTCGCTCACTCGCTCGAATTTCAAGCCCTCGGTCCGCAATTCAGTGACGTCGCCGTTTCCGTCCAAATTAAACGTAACTCGCGACTTTCCAAATCCGCCCAAATTCGCCACAAACGTATCATATTGAAAATGCTGCAACGCCCCCGTAAACGAATTGAATTGCATCCGCAATTCATCTCCTTCAAGCGTTATCACCACGTCACCATAGGCTTTATTGCGATACCTCCCCGCGTATGCTGCCAGCTCGCGCGATGGATGAGTGTCAGGATGCTGCGGCATCGCCGCTGCTTCTTCGGCTTTCTTTCCCATCGCGCTAAATCGCTCTCCAACTTTCGCAAAGTACGTGGTCCAATCCCGCTCCGGCAATTTCAAGAATTCGTCAATCAAGTGATAGCCCAGCCCCTCGCGCACCGGCGTGTGATCCAGATTCGTCAGTATCACGAAGCCCGTGTGTACTTCCGGAATCAGCACCACGAGCGAAGCAAAGCCGTCGATGTCTCCGGGATGCAGCAAAATCTGATGCCCGCCATAATCCTGTATGAACCACCCCATTCCGTAGCTCAGCTGCAGTGCCTTGGGAAAGAACAGCTCAAACTCGCCGCCCGGCGGCACCACAATTTGAGGCGTGTGCATTTCTTTCATGCTCTGCGCGGAAACGATTTGCTTCCCATTCGCCATTCCGACATTCAACTGCATCGCGATCCACTTCGTCATATCGCCGACGCCGGCGTTGATCGAGCCGGCCGGCGCCACGTTATCTATATTTCGCCAAGGAATGGTGACCACTTTCCCGCCGCGCTGATCGTGCGGAGTCGCGTAATCCGCGGCTTTCTGCGCATCCGTCGCGCTGAAGTCCGCGCCAGTCATTCCCAGCGGCATAAAAATGTGCTCGCGCACAAACTCCTGCCACGTCCCTCCGCTTGCTTCTCCCACCGCATATCCCGCCGTCGCATACATCACATTCTGATATTGAAAAGTTGTGCGAAATCCCGCCTCCGGCTTGATGTAACGCACGCGCCGTATAATCTGCTCCAGCGGGAGCGACGTGCCATACCACAGCAGATCCGTTCCGCCTAAGCCGGTACGGTGCGTCAGCAAATCGCGCATGGTCACGTTCTCGTCTGCCAGCGGATCGTATAAATGAAAGAACGGAATATATTCATCCACGCGGCCGTCCCAGCGCATTTTTCCTTCATCCACCAGAATCCCCACCGCTGCCGCCGTAAACGCTTTGGTGCACGAGCCGATATCAAATAGAGTGTTCGCCGTCACTGGCTGCCCGGTTTCAATGTTCCGCACGCCAAAGCCCTTCACGTAAACGTCATTTCCGCGCACGATTCCGACTGCCAGTCCCGGCACCTTCCAATCGTGCATTTCCGAAGTGATATAGTTGTCAAGCGACGTCCATTGCGAATTGGCTTGCGCCTGCGTTTGCGCATGCGTCGCCACTGAAAATGCCAGCAGGCATGCGACTGCGATCGCGGTCCTCGTCATACTTTTCTTCATTCCATCCCCTCCCACAAATCGGCAGCGCGCATGGTACCACACACTTTGCATATCGAGTCTTGCATCGCGAGAATCATTTGTTTCGTTATATTCACTATAACGGCGGACACAAAAAAAACGGGCAGCCCGCTCAGGCGCTGCCCGCTTCGAATTGAAATTGTAAATTAAAAACTAGAGCCCAGGGCTCGCCGCCGGTTTTTTCATACCCAACATGGTTACTTTCGTGACGTGAATCGTGTCCCCCTCCATCGTGCCATACACGCGAACGTGATGCGCTGCGTGTTCAGCAACTTCCGATTGCGGGTCCAGTTGATACACTTTGTGGTTGTATGTGTCATAGAGAACATACTTTTCGCCCGCAGCCACGCACTTCTCGATGCAGGCCTTGTTTGTTCTCATCTTCGCGTTCATGGCACATTTACTGTCCGTAACGATCCCCGACCACGATCTGGTTTTCGCGGTCTTCGCAGCCTGCGGAGCCGCTAGCCCCGCGCTAGCCGCGAATACCAGTGCCGCCATTCCCAACATCGCGCGCTTCAACATGTGTTTGCATCCTCCTCAGAGTACAGCCTTTATTGCTCGACTCCGGCTGAGCCAGCTATTTACTCTGTCACAATTTCCGGCCCTTGTCCATACACGCCGGTCCCCCAGCTGTCGCTCAGTTTGAGTTTTCTTCACCAAGGTCCCCATTTCAGAATGTTTGACAATCCTCCCCTTGTCGACATAGCCTCCCTCTGAAAATGTCTGCGACAGGCCCAGCTCCCTATCGCCCCCATCCGCATCTCTACGAAATTAACGCTTGGGCCTGGCTCGAAGAGCTTTCCGCCAAGCTCGGCCGCCGCATTTCCCTCGCTGATGTTCCCGATTCAGAATGGGACAAAATCGCCACCCTCGGATTCGATTTCGTGTGGCTCATGGGCGTTTGGGAGCGCAGCACCGTCGGGCGCAGATTTTTCCAGACCGATGCCTCTGGTTTCGCGGCATTCGACCAGGCGCTTCCCGGTTGGAAATTGAGTCAAATAGTCGGCTCGCCCTATTCGGTGCGCCAATATCAGCCGGATCCGCGCATCGGCTCCTGGAAAGATCTCGACCACGCCCGCGAGCAGCTGCACGCTCGCCACATCGGCTTGATTCTCGATTTCGTTGCCAATCACACCGCGCCCGACCATCCCTGGGTCGCCGCGCATCCTGAATACTATCTTCGCGGCTCGCAGCACGATTTTCGCAAAGATCCTGCCGCATTCTATGTGGCGCCAGCGGACGATCCATCCGCCGAGCCGGCGCTCTTCGCTCACGGACGCGATCCCTACTTCCCTCCCTGGCGCGACGTCGTCCAACTCGATTATTTTCGGCCGGCCGCGCGCGCGGCTCTCATCGCCCAGCTCAGCGAAATTTCACAGCACTGCGACGGCGTTCGCTGCGACATGGCCATGCTCGTTTTGAATGATATTTTCGCGCGCACCTGGACCCCGCTTCTTGCCGGACGCAAAGCTCCACCTCGCGAATTCTGGAGCGAAGCCATTGCCGCTTTACCACGGGAATTTGTCTGGCTCGCCGAAGTCTATTGGAATTGCGAAACGCCCGTCCAAAAGCTCGGCTTCCAGTTCACCTACGATAAAGGCCTTTACGACGCGCTGCGTGACGGCGACATCACCGGCGCCCACTCCCGCCTCGCTGCCCCTCTCGCCGCGCAAAGTCACGCTGCTCGCTTTCTCGAAAATCATGATGAAGACCGCAGCGCCGCCGTCTTCGGCAGCGCCAAACTCGAGGCTTTTGCCACTCTAATCGGTACACTTCCCGGAATGCGCTTCTATCATCACGGCCAGCTTGACGGCTGCAAAATTCATCTGCCCATTCCGCTCGCCTTCGCTGCGCCGGAAAAACTCGACGCGCCCACACGCAACTTTTACGAGCGCATTCTAAAGCTCTCCAATGAGCGCGCCTTTCACTCGGGCGAATGGAATTTGCTCGACGTCACCTCTGCGGGAGACAGTACATTCCTCAATCTGAGCGCCTATCAGTGGCTTTCGAATAGCCAGCGCAAAATTGTTGTGGTAAATCTCAGTGCCGCCACATCACAAGGACGCGTGCGCATCCCCCAAGGGATTTCGTCCGCGCTGCAATACACATTTCTTGACCAGCTTCACGCCGTTCCTTATCAGCGCTCCGGCCTCGAGATTCTGCAATCCGGCCTCTATGTCCGCCTCGATGCCTTCCACGCTCACCTCTTCTCTGTCACACCCGATTGATTTTCGGCCGCCACAGCAGACAATTAATTCTCGGATGCAGTGAGGGGCTCGACGGGGTGCGGAGTCATGTGGAAAACGAACCGCAGAATCACGTACGCGACAGGGCCGGTGGCCAGCAGCAGCGGCGAATAGCGCATCACGAACGGCTCGCTGTACATTACTTTTATCGCGCACAAGATCGCCGGCAAAATAATAATCGCGGCCATGCCAATTCGCCCGCCGGGAACCAGAAACCGTCGCGGAGCCGCCGGCGCTTTTTGCCGCATGCGCCACGCGGAAAGCAAAGTGAGCAACGAAGTGGCGATGCGCGTCCAAATGTAAATATCCACCAGCGCCACCACGTCGAACTTCGCCAAAACGCAGTACACCACTAGTGAAATTAGAATCGCGCGCGCCGGCGTTCCGTAACGCGGATGAATTTTGCCGAGGCCCTGCGGAAAAAATCCATCTTCCGCCATGGCCGCGGGAATTCTTGTCGTGTACAAAATCGTGCTGTTCGAGAGCGCCAGTGTGCCAATGATCGACGCGACCAGCATTGCCACGCCGAGCGGATTGCCGCCCACCAGACGCGACGCCGTGACAATGTAGCCCGTGTCCCACTCCTGCCAGTTCCCCAGCACCGCCAGCGCGCATACGATCGGCAGAATATAAGTCACAATCGTTAGTGGCGTGTTCCACACCAGCAGCCGCCCGAAGGTGCGCTGCGGATCTTTCATTTCGCGCGTCACGCTCGAAAGCTGCTCATAACCGGCATAATTCCACATCGCCAGCGCCAGCCCCGAGCCGAATACGGTGCCGAGCGGTTTTCCCGGAGGCACAAACGGGAGCGCGGGATTGTAGTGCCAGTGGAACAGCGCCACGATGCAGAGCCAAATCACTGGAATGAAAACCGCCGTTTGCAGCACTACGGCGAACCAGCCCGCCACTTTGATTCCACGCAGATTCACAAGCGCGAGCGCGATGAGCACCGCGCATGCGCCCAGCCAGCGCTTGTATCCGGTGAGCCCGTAAAAAAGATAGTTCATCAGCAGCACACCATAAGTGCTGTTCAGCAGAAAAGTGCCGCTCCAGTTCCACCATCCGCACTGAAAGCCCCAAAAATCGCCGAACGCCGCGCGCGTCCACCGATAGAAGCCGCCCTGCACGGGCATGATGCTGTTGAGCTCCGCGGACGCCAGAGAAATGGGAATGCTCCAGAAAAACGGCACAATCGCGAGGAACACGATGGCCATCCCCGGGCCGGAGCCTTTGAAAATTTCTTCGTAGCCGAACGGCCCTCCGCACGTGTAGCCAAAAAAAACCGCCAGGAGCGGAAGAAAACCAATCTGCCGCATCGCGCTGACGGAAAGAATCGCCCGGGACGCGAAATTTTCGCCGTGAGCGGCCGCGGCTAAGGGCATGCCGTTTGCGGGGCGGTCTTCGTTGCCCGGAGTCCCTTTTGTGATAGGCATTTTTCTTTGCGGGTAAAGAGCGGCATCATAGTGAACCGCGCCGCGCAATTCAACGACATTCAGCAGAACGAAACGCGCGTGTGAGGAGCGATGTGATTTTCGTTCGTCAGGATTTACAGTGAACCCTTTTCAAGCTCCGTTAACACACCGTCCTCGCGGCTGGCAAATTGCTTGCGATAGAGGTCCAGGTAGATACCGGGACTATCGACAAGCTCAGTATGAGTGCCACGCTGGACGATACGGCCATCTTTAATTATGAGAATCTGGTCCGCTTTCAGAATCGTCGAGAGGCGATGGGCAATGACAATCGAAGTTCGCCCAGCGAGCGCGGTTTCAAAGGCAAGCTGGATAGCGGCTTCCGACGCCGAATCCAAGTGCGCCGTTGCTTCGTCGAGGATCACGATATCAGGCGCCTTCAACAGAAGCCGCGCGATGGCAAGCCGCTGCTTCTCGCCGCCCGAGAAACGGTAGCCCTTTTCGCCGACCAGCGTGTCGAGGCCTTCGCGAAGCGACGAAATCAAGGGAAGAATCTGCGCGGCGCGCAAGGCTTCGGTAATTTCCGCGGCAGTGGCATCTGGTTTGGCATACAAAAGATTGGCGCGAATCGTGTCGTGAAACAAATGCGCGTCCTGCGTCACTACCCCGATGCGCTGACGAAGCGAATCGAGCTTGGCATCGCGAACATCGATTCCGTTTATCGAGACGCTTCCGCTTTGCACGTCGTAAAGCCGCGGAACGAGTTGCGTAATGGTAGTTTTTCCGGCGCCTGACGGGCCGACCAGCGCGAGCAACTGTCCCGGTTCGGCCCGGAAGCTGATGTCGCCAAGGACGAGTTTTCCCGGCGTTTTTTGCGGGACGGCGATGGATTCGAGCGAGGCAAGAGAAACCTCCGAGGCAGCAGGATAGCGAAAATACACGTGGTCAAATGAAATCGTTGCCGGACCAGGGGGAATGGGCACGGCGCCGGGCTTTTCCTGAATCATAGGAGGCAAATCGAGGAGCTCAAACACGCGATCGAAAGAAACCAACGCAGTCATCGCGCTGACCTGAATATTGGAAAGACCGATTAGCGGGCCATAAAGCCGGGCGAGATATGACGCGAGAGCTACGACTGTGCCAACGTCGAGCGTATGTTCCACGGCCAGCACGCCGCCCCAGCCGTAAGCGAGAGCAGTGGCCACAGAAGCCATCAGCAAAAGCGCGGTGAAAAACAAGCGGCCATAAACGGCTCGCTTGACGTTAATATCCGACACGCGCGCCGCTTTCGCCTCGAATGCCTTGTTCTCTTCATGCCGGCGCCCAAAAAGTTTTGCGAGCTGCGCGCCAGCGACGTTGAAGCGTTCGACCATAATGCTGTTCAGTGAAGCGTGCAGGTCGTAGCCTTCGCGCGTGATGGCTTGCAGCTTTCGTCCCCAAACGCGCGCCGGCAGCAGAAAAAGCGGGAGCAGCACGAGCGCGGCGAGGGTGATCCGCCAGGAGAGGGCAAACATGGCAATCAAGATCAATACAATACTAATGAGATTGCCGGCGACGTTCGACAGCAGATCCGTAAATGCGGTGCGCGCGCCGCTCACGTCCGTGTCGAGACGGCTGACCAACGCGCCGGTTTGCGTGCGCGTGAAAAACGCGAGAGGCATCTGCTGAATATGATCGAAAAGTCTTGTGCGAAGCCGGAGGACGATCTGTGTGCCGATTTTCGCGGCAAGATATGACGTCGTCAATCCAAGCGCGCTATCCAGCACGCCCAGAACGCCCAAAAGCACGGCGAGCCGGATGATCAGCGCACCGCTCCCTTTCAGGATGCCGTTATTGATGATGTCGCGGTAGATAAGCGGATTGGCTACGCCGATGGCCGCGTCGATGATCACCACGAAAAGGAAAAGAGAAAGCAGCGGCGTATAGGGCGCAGCGAATTTCACCGTGCGCTTGAATGTTCCGGGCGTTATTTTTTGTTTGAGGACGGACGAATCCTGCCGAAACGACCGCAATGACCGCATGATTCCAGCAGAACCCACGACAAATTCTCCCTGGGATAATGCGCCCGAGAGATTGCGTTCACCAAAACGCGGCTCTCCGGCTTTCAAAGAAAGAGCAAGTCAATATAGTGACATAAAGCCAGTTCGCCCGCACTCTGCTCGCGCGACCCGTGAGCGGCGTGATGCGATTACAAATGGCAGGAGGCCACGCCGCGCTTCGCGAGGTACTGCTGGTGGTATTCCTCAGCGCGATAGAACGGGCCTGCGAGCTTGACTTCGGTGACGATGGGACGTTTGAAGATTCCCGCCTTTTCGAGCGCTGCGATCGATTCGCGCGCGGCGGCTTCCTGTTCCGCATCGTGATAGAAAATTGCGGAGCGATACTGCGTGCCGAAGTCCGGGCCCTGGCTGTTGAGCGTGGTGGGATTATGGTTTTGAAAAAACGCCGCGAGCAGTTCGCGATAGGAAACTTGCGCCGGATCGAATTCCACTTCCACCGCTTCCGCATGGCCGGTGGTGCCGGTGCAAACATCTTTGTACGACGGATTTTTCGTAGTGCCGCCGGTGTAGCCGACGGCGGTCGAATTGACCCCCTTGATTTGTCGGAATGTTTCTTCGACTCCCCAAAAGCACCCTGCTGCAAAAGTGGCTTTAGCCATCTTGTAAAACTCCTTGCCCGCTAATTTCCCAATATAACTTTAGATGTTGCCACATTGAAATGGGTGCGGTCGAGTGGTGATCTGCGAAGAACAAAAAGCCCCGGCGTTTTTAGACGAGTACCATTTACATTTTGTGAGTTGGCGGTATGCTGGCGTAGCCTCATTGCCATCCCTCGCGCGAAATCCGAGTTCCAAAGGGGGGAACATGCCTGGAAAACCACGCCAGAAAAAATCGCAAGAGAAGCAGAGTGGACGGAAAGCGGCGCAACGTCCGATTCGCATCGTGCCCATGCATCCCGGCGCAGCGGCGGTGGCTGCTCCGGCCGCGGCGCAACTTACATATCGCGGCGGACCTTTGCTTACCGCTGTGCAAGTCTTCACCGCGTTCTGGGGCGCTGCATGGCAAACGGCGGCGAACAGCGCGCTGATGGCGCAGGTCAATCAATTCTTCGACTACATTTTGACCAGCCAGCTCATGGATCAGCTCAGCGAATACAGCGTGGCGGGCCAGGCCATCGGGCACGGCTCGCGCAGCGGAACGAAAGTGCTCACTTCGCCGGCACCGGGCGCGTCCGTGCAGGACAGCGACATTCAAAATTTGATTCAGCAGGAAATCAGCAACGGAACTCTTCCTCCGACCACGCCGAATACGCTTTATTTTGTGTTTTTGCCCGATGGCGTTCAGGTGGTGCAGGGCGGTGGCGCCTCCTGCCAGGTGTTTTGCGGGTATCACGATTCCTTCGGCAACAGCATTTATTATGCGGTGATGCCGTATCCCGGCTGCGCGGGATGCACCGGCGGCTTAGCGGTGTTCGATGCACTGACGTCCACCACTTCGCACGAATTGTGCGAGGCGATCACCGACCCGATTCCCGGCCAGGGCTGGTATGACGACAGCGACGGCGAGATTGGCGACATCTGCGCATGGAAAACGCGGAAGCTCGGCAACTACACCATTCAACTGGAATGGTCGAACCGCGCCAACGCCTGCGTCTAAAAGCAGCGACCGGCAAGCCGTTCATGATGCGCTACTCGCCGCTGCTGCTCGCCACCGGCCCCGTCGCCTACGTGATCCTGCGCTTCGTCTTCCGCATCACTCCCCGCCCCGCAGGCAGCAAATTTAGAATCACAATCTGGCCCATGCTTTATCTTTCTCCCCGCGCCGCGTTTCGCTCTGGGCCTCATCCCTCTCTCGCGTGGGGCGATTCGGATGCGCTCATTTTGCGTTGAGGTTTTCGGCGATGACTTTGGCTTGGAGGAAGAGGAGCAGGTAATCCTGGCCGCCGGCTTTGGAATCGGTGCCGGACATGTTGAATCCGCCGAAGGGATGCACGCCGACTTTCGCGCCGGTGCATTTGCGATTCAGATACAAATTGCCGACGTGGAACTCTTCGGAAGCGCGAGCGAGCTTCTTTTTGTTTTTCGTGTAGACCGCGCCGGTGAGGCCGTATTCGGTGCCGTTGGCGATGCGCAACGCGTCTTCAAAATCTTTCGCCGGAATTACCGCCAGGACCGGCCCGAAAATTTCCTCCTGCGCAATTTTCGCGCTTGGTTTTACGTCGGCGATGACCGTTGGTTCGACGAAGTACCCTTCGCCCGCGGCCTTTGCGCCGCCAGTGAGCAAGCGCCCTTCTTTTTTCCCGGCTTCGATGTAATCGAGAATGGTCTTCATCGCAGATTTGTTGATAACTGGGCCCATATAGTTGTCGAAATTTTCCGCCGGGCCCACTTTCAGTTTCTGCACGCGGGGAATCAGTTTCTCGATGAATTTGTCATAGATTTTTTCAGAGACAATGGCGCGCGAGCACGCCGAGCACTTCTGCCCCTGATACCCGAACGCGGATTGGGCCACGCCTTCCGCGGCGGAATCGAGATCCGCTTCGTCGTCCACGATAATCGCGTCTTTGCCGCCCATTTCGAGCACAGTGCGCTTGATCCAGATCTGCCCCGGCTGCTTTTTCGCGGCGAGTTCGCCGATGCGCAGTCCCGCTTCTTTCGAACCAGTGAAAGCGATGAAACGCGTCTTGGGGTGCGCGACCAGCGCCTCTCCGGCGGTCGAGCCCGGGCCAGTGAAGAAATTCACCACGCCATTGGGCACGCCCGCTTCGCGCAAAATCTCCATGAAGAATGCGGCCACGGCGGGAGAATCGCTCGAAGGCTTCAGCACCACGGTATTTCCGGTGACGATCGCCGCAAGCGTCATGCCGCCGGTAATGGCCGCGGCGAAGTTCCACGGCGGAATCACGATGCCCACGCCGAGCGGAATGTACGAGAGATAATTTTTCTCTCCGGAATTGGGAATCAATTTTTGCGGCCCGGCGAGGCGCAGCATTTCGCGTCCATAAAATTCGCCGAAGTCAATTAGCTCGGCGGTGTCCGCGTCCGCTTCCGTCCAGGTCTTGCCGACTTCGTAGACCAGCCACGCATTCATTTCGTAGCGGCGCTTGCGCAAAATTTCCGCGACGCGGAAGCAGCATTCCGCGCGCTCTTCGGCGGAAACTTTTTTCCAGGAGGCAAACTCTTTATCGGCGGCGTCGACGGCCTGCTTGGCGAGTTCCACCGTGCCTTTCTGAAAAATTCCCACCACCTGCTCGGGATGCGAAGGATTGGTGGACTGCGTTTTCTCGCCGGTGAAAAGTTTCTGCCCGCCGATGAGCAGGGGATATTCCTGTCCGAGCTGGCCCGCAACTTTTTTCAGCGCGGCTTCCATGGGCTTGCGATTTTCGGATTTCGAAAAGTCCTTGATGGGCTCGTTCTTGAACGGGCCGCGACCAAGACTGCTTGCCGGGGACGTCATGCGACTGCCTCCTTAAAATGGCGATGCGCCGGATGCCTGAACCAACAATTATAACGCAGGACGAAGCGCCCGTGTCGCGCGGGAGCCGCTTCATGGTGCGGGCGGGTCCTTGCCTCCCTCAACCCTGTAAGGTTTTCGTTTCTCCTGGGACTACCTGTTATAGGAAGGCTCAGAGCAAGGCGCTCACGGAATTGCAGCGATGGGGTGCTTCGATTTGCTCGACGGCCGCCCAATCCAGTTCAGGAGAAAACGAAATGGCTACCACAATTCCATCAACGCCCGTTGTCGTGCCGCTCGCAGCGCCTGCTGAAACTCTCCACCCCTATACTCGCCCCAAATCCCGTTGGAATCCTATTTTCCTCGGCGACAACGGGCTTCGTGCCGGCTGGCGGCTCCTCATCTTCTTTCTCTTACTGAGCATCCCCGCTGCCGCCTTGTTTATCGCTTCGCGCCTGAATCCTGGACCTTCTCCGAGCCAAATTACCATCACGCCGCTCCTGCTATCCGTGAACGATGCTGTTCTTCTTGTGATCCTCGCTGGCGCCACCCTCGTCATGAGCAAAATCGAACACCGCCGCTTCGCCGAATACGGCTTGCCCTTCGTGCGGGCCTTCCGCAAAGACTTCTGGATCGGCGCGCTCATCGGCTTCTCGGCAATCACCGGCACTTTGCTCCTGATGTTCCTCCTCCACGCATTTCGCGTCACCGGTTTAGCTCTTCACGGCTCGGCGATTCTCTCATCGCTCGCCGCATGGGCCGGCACATTCCTCCTCACCGGACTTTTCGAAGAGTTCGCCTTCCGCGGGTATGCTCAGTACACTCTCGCCTCCGGCATCGGCTTTTGGCCCGCCGGCATCCTGCTTTCCGCTCTCTTCGGTTTGGGCCATTTCCTTCTGAACCCGAACGAAACTGTCGCCGGCTCGGCTGCCGTCGTGCTCTTTGGCCTGCTTCTGTGCCTTTTCTTGCGCACCACCGGCAGCCTCTGGTGCGCCGTCGGCTTTCACCTCGCTTATGATTGGGGACAAACCGCTTTCTACGGCGTTCCCGACAGCGGCATCGTGCCCAATCACAATCTTCTGCATTCTGCACTCACCGGCCCCGCATGGCTCACCGGCGGCATCGTCGGCCCGGAAGGCAGCATCATCACGCCTCTTGTGCTGCTCATTGCGGCAGTGCTCTTCAGCCGTTACTATCGCCGCCATCGCTCGGATGCAAAGACACTGAATGGCAACTGAAATGTCGTCTGCCCTTTGCAGCTGACGAGGACACCATGACCGACCGACGCGCGCTGGAACAACAGTTCGACCGCATCCTTACCGAACACGGCCCAGCCATTTCTCGGCTCGCGTTCAACTACGAAGCAATCGCCGGCGTTCGCGAAGAATTGGTTCAGGAGATCGCCATGGCCATCTGGAAAGCGCTGCCGCATTTCCGAGGCGAATGTTCCGAGCGCACCTTCGTCTTTCGCATCGCTCACAATCGCGGCCTCAGCCATGCCTCCCGTCGCCGCCCCGCGCACGAGCCGCTCGATGAACTCACAGACGCCGATCATCCACCGGATCCGCAACCGGATCCCGAGGCCAGCGCAGCGCAATCGCACGCTCGCGCTCGCCTCGCGTCCGCCATACAAGCTTTGCCGCTGGCTCAGCGCCAGATAACCGTACTCATGCTCGAAGGCCTTTCGCACGCCGAAATGGCCGAAGTCCTCGGCACCACCGAAAACAACGTTGCCGTCCGCTTGACGCGCGCCAAAACCGCTCTAAGAGACGCTCTCGGAGGAAACCAATGATTCAAGATCAGGAATTTGAAAATTTGCGCGAACAATGGGGCCATCTCGCCGAGCCTTTGCCGGAAGCGCGCAGCATCCGCGAAAGAATCAAACGTCAGGAACGCCGCTTCATTCTCGGCAACGTGCTCGCAGCTGCTTCGTTCCTCTTCGGCCTGTACCTCGCATTTTATATAAAGCAGCATGAATCCGTTCTGGGAACAGGCTTTGCCGCCGGCGCCGTCGTGTTCCTTTGCATCAGCGCCGCCTACCGCCTATGGGCTCAGCGCGGCACTTGGCGCGCCGAAGCCCAATCAACCAACGCCTTCCTCGAACTCTGGCAGCGAAGAGTCATCGCCAGGATCCGCGCGCTTCGCGCCGTCATCTATTTGGGTGCTGCCTGGATCCTCGCCTGCATAATTTTGGGAATTGCAAACTGGGCCACGTTAGGCCCCAACCTCAAATCCCATCCCGCCGCTTGGATTGTGACTCTGGTGGTCAACCTATTCGCCCTGCCCGCCTTATTGTTCTGGGTGACGTGGCTCCGCCGCCGCAAAGTGGCGGAATTGAACGAAGTCACCAAACTTCTCGCCGAAGTGCATCCCGCGCATTAGCGCCGCCACTCGGCCGGTTCACACATATCTGTTTGTTCGCCACGAGCGTTGCGGGAATTGCCGCCGCTCCAAACCTCCGTGACCCGCATCACCGACGCCCCTCTCCGCTTTGCTGCACGATTGTCACGTGACTGCCTCTGCCGCTTCCCATGACAACGCGTGGACTCAAATCACTCGCGCCCTCGCCCGCGCCCGTTTCGGCATCGCCTCCATCGCCGCCGCTTACGTCGCCAGCGTTCTCGCCGGCATCATTATGGTCAGCGCCGGAAACTCCTTCGCCATCCGCCGTCGCGACTCGCTCGTTGCCCATGCCAACGCCACATCCTCAATCTCGCGCGCCCTCCAATCCAATCGCCTCACCACCGCCGCCGCTTTGGACTTCGGCGGCAATCTCGCAGGCGGCACTGCAAGCCTCCTCGCTGGCTACTGGGCTCCCGCCGCTTATCCCATCGTCCTCTATCGCGGTTGGGTTGGCGGCATCGTTTCCATTGAGAGGACGACCGGCGGCAAGCATCGCAGCCGCCTCGCCGATCCGCCTGAAGCTCGCTACTACCTGATTACTTTGCTCCTGCAGTTGGTCCCTTACAGCCTCGCCGGAGGGGCTGGCGTGATGATGGGCTTGGCCCGCGCCCGCCCCGTCGGAATCTACGCCGGACCAAAACTTCTCACCATCCCCGTCGAGGCCCTCCGCGACGCGGCCAGAATTTACGCCATCGCCGTCCCTCTCTTCGCCCTCGCCTCCGCCTTCGAATATTTCTGCCTCCCGTAACTCTTCCCGCCGTCCGCCTTCCCACATTTTCC
>DASYYQ010000068.1:0-11842 GCA_035933545.1 Candidatus Acidiferrales bacterium
CGAACGCGTCTCCCGCGGCGAATACCTCACGCAGAACCTTCTGAGCTGCACAGTCTGCCATTCTCAACGAGACTGGACGCAGCGCGGCGCTCCGCAATCGGGTGCAGGCGAGATGATCGCCGAGAGCGACTCCCGGACTGCGGCGAAGTCAGCCATCAAACGATCGACGGCCACCAGCTCTCCGGACAGCGTCTCCTTGCCCTTCTGAACCTGGTCGAGATCCTCCCGTGCCTTATTCCAGTCGACCCTGAGTGAGGCGGTCCGGCTCCTGGAGGATGCTACGGCAGAAGCGCGCCGTACTGCTGATCTGCTCGCCCGGCACGCCACGGACGAGAAGTTCGAGAAGGTGGCCGCGCCGGTCCGGCGGCAGATGATCTCGACCGACCGCGAGCGACTGCCATCATCGGGCGCTACCGCAGCTACGAAAAAGCGGCGGAGCTGATTTACAGCCTGCACGAACGCGTCGAAGATCTCGCCAAGGACCGCAAAAAACTCACCGAGCTTCCCGGCATCGGCGAAGGCATGGCCGAGCACATCGACGAAATTCTCGCCACCGGCGATTACGCCCTGCGCCAAAAACTCCTAAAAAAATATCCCGTGACCATGCTTGAAGTTCTCTCTCTGCAAGGCCTCGGCCCTAAGAAAGCCGCGTTTCTCTGGAAAGAATTCAAGGCCGGTACCGTTGAAGCCGTCGCCAAACTCGCGCGCGAACAAAAATTGCGCGAGGTTCCCGGCTTCGGCGAAAAAAGCGAAGAAAACATCCTGAGAGCCGTCGAATTTTTCCAACGCTCCACCGGCCGCTTCCGCATCAACACCGCCGAGCGCACCGCCGAGCAGGTCATCGAATACATCCGGCAGCTCGGCAAGCAAATTGACCTTGTCACGCCCGCCGGCTCGCTCCGTCGCGGCAAAGAAACCATCGGCGATCTCGATTTCATCGTGGTGCCCGCCGGAAAATCCTCGCAGAAAAAAATCGACGCCATCTGCGAGCACATTTTGAAATATCCGCCAATCGAACAGGTGCTGGCCCACGGCGAAAACAAAGTCAGCTTCCGTTTGCCCAATGGCATGCAAGTGGACGTTCGCGTGATTGCCGCCGAGAGCTACGGTGCCGCGCTCATATACTTCACCGGTTCAAAAGAGCACAACGTCGCGCTGCGCGGCCGCGCTAATTCCATGGGCTACACGCTGAACGAATACGCGCTCACCACTCTCAAGAGCGGCAAATTCGTCGCTGGCCGCAGCGAAGAGGAAATCTATTCCAAGCTCAAACTCCCCTACATTGAACCCGAATTGCGCGAAATGACCGGAGAAATCGAAGCCGCGGAAGCCGGAAAACTCCCCAAACTCATCACCCTCGCCGACATTCGCGGCGACCTCCAGATGCACACCACCGCCTCCGATGGAAAACATTCCATCGAGCAGATGGCCGAAGCCGCGCGCGAACTCGGCTACGAATACATCGCGCTCACCGACCATTCCAAAGCGGTCACCATCGCCAACGGCCTCGACGAAAAACGCACGCTGCAGCAAATCAAGAAAATTCGCGAAGCCGAAAAATCCTCCGGCGGCATCCGCCTGCTGGCCAGCAGCGAAGTCGATATTCTGAAAAGCGGCGCGCTCGATTTGAGCGACGAAGTCCTCGCCCAGCTCGACGTGGTGGTCGTTTCCGTGCACTCCTACATGAATCTCGACAAATCCGCGATGACCGAGCGCCTGCTCGCTGCTATCGAAAATCCCTACGCGCAAATTCTCGCCCATCCCACCGGGCGCTTGCTCCTGCGGCGCGATCCTTACGATTACGATATGGAGAAAGTTTTCGACGCCTGCCGCAAAAATCAGGTCGCCGTGGAATGCAACGCGTATCCCGACCGCCTCGATCTCCGCGACGCGCATTTGCGTCTGGCCAAGCAGCGCGGCGTCAACGTCGTAATTTCCACTGACGCGCACGCCACCAATCAGCTCACAGTAATGAGATATGGCGTGCAAACTTCCCGCCGCGGCTGGCTCGAGAAAAAAGATGTGCTCAACACTCTGCCCCTCGAAAAACTACTCGCCGCCTTGCGTGCCAAACCTTCGTAGGTCTCTCGGCGAAAGTTTCTCAGTCAGGCATAAGGCACGCCGCATAGCCGCGCGAACAAAATCTCCGAGCAGGTGAAGGCGCGCCATTAGCGGAAATGTTCACGAGGACGCGCCAGAGCCAGTTTTTTGTCGCCTGTTCGGCGGGGATGCCGCTAATTTATCTTCCTGAAGCGGCGTCCCCTTTTTTTCTCACCTGCTCCTTCGCCAACAATTCAGCCTTCTTCCAAGCTTTTTCGCCGTCAACACTTTCCTGAGGAATTTCCGCATCAACGGCCAGCATCAGGGCCAGGGCAGCGGGCCAGTTTGAATTTTCTTGATCATGTCACAAGGAGTGAAAATTCAAATTGGCTCAGTATCCCGGTTGGAATTCGCTTGCCTTTTTGTCCAAGCGTCTGTTACACCTCTTGCCGCGCATTTCCCAGAAATCACTCTTAGAGGAGGCAGCCATGGGCTCTCCAGCCGCCACGGGCCAAGCGCGTCGCTCCATCCAGGCCAAGCACGTCCTTTTTTTCGCCTTTGCGGCCATGATCGTGGTTGTCTGGCTCACCCGGGACCGCTTTTTACTCCAGCCCAACTCCTTCTTGCGCCAGCGATACGGCCCGATTGCTCCGCTCATGTTTCTGCACGGCATTCCCGGCGCCGTCGCGCTCTTTCTCGGCGTATTCCAGTTTTCCAGCAGGCTCCGCGCGCGCTACATTCAAGTTCATCGCGCCATGGGCCGAATTTACGTCGGTTGCGTGGCCATCGCCGCGCCTGCTGCAATAGTTGTTGCCTTTAAGTTGCCCGTTCCAACGCTGGCCATGGCCTCGTTGATTCAGGCCGCCGGCTGGATTCTCGCGACCGCAACCGCCCTCTACTGCGTTCGCACCGGAAAAATCGCCCAGCATCGCGAGTGGATGATTCGCAGCTATCCCTTCGCCGCGGTATTTGTGCTGGTACGAGCGGTCATTGCCATTCCTGCCATTGCACGTGCTGGAGTAGTTGGCTTGGAAACCACCGTCTGGAGCATGATCGCCCTAGCGTGCTTCGTGCCGTCGTTCTTGATCGAGTGGCAGCACTTGGCCGCTACCCGCCGCCCGCAGAAAGCGCGTGCTTCCTAGGCTCGAAACGGGTTGAGTCGTAAGTTGATGAAAGCGACGCCGGGCGGCGTTCCAGCGCGAGTTTCTTCCGGCGCCCCATTCTTTGCCGCCATTGCGAAGGGTGGATTATTCCGCAAAGAAGGCGAGTAGCGTAAGGCTTCGTTCCTTCAAAACTTTGCGGCTTTTTCTTTTGTCGCTGCTCCGAACCAACTGCGGCCCACCCTGCTTTCCCGGGCGAACACGAACGCGGCTCGCAAAGGCTAACCGCCGCGCTTGCTCTGCGTCCAATCTAAAGGAACTTTTCGGCCCCTTTTCGCGTATCCTCATACGCAACAGCTTAAGGAGGTACCATGCGCCGTTTCTGCTTTGCGATTTTCGTACTGAGCGCGCTCTCTTTCGCCAGTTTGCCTCTCACCGCTCCGGTCCACGCCGACGACTGGGCGAAAACTTACAAATTGACCGGTCGCCCTAATCTTCGCGTCATCACTAACGATGGCCATGTGGATCTCTACGCGTCCACCGGCAACGAAATCAACGCACACGTAACCACCAACGGCTGGCCCATCGGAGACCGTGGCGTGCGCATCATCGAGAGCCAGACCGGCAACGACGTCAATCTCGAAGTTCACGTGCCAACCTTTCATTTTAGCTTCGGCTGGAACAATCGCTCCGTGCGCATCGAACTGCACGTTCCACGCGAAGCCGACTTCGACATCCAAACGAGCGACGGCAGCGTCACTTCGCAAGCGTTTCACGGCCAGCTCCGCATTTCGACAGGCGACGGAAACATCGAAGCGAATGGCCTGACTGGCAACGTGCGCCTGCACTCCGGCGACGGTCACATTCGCGGCGACGGATTCGACGGCGCGCTTGATGCCGACTCCGGCGACGGCCGCATCGACGTCACCGGCCGCTTCGACACGCTGCGCCTGCAATCCGGCGACGGCAGCGTCACCGCCGAAGCGCAGTCCGGCTCAAAAATCTCGAGCGATTGGTCCATTCGTTCCGGCGATGGCAGCGTCACCTTGCGCCTCCCCGACGGTTTGAACGCGGACCTCGACGCGCATACCGGCGACGGCCGCATCACTCTCGATTTTCCTGTGACGGTCCAAGGAGATCTTTCGCGCACCACCATTCGCGGCAAAATTGGCGCGGGCGGCCCGCCGCTGCTCGTCCACACAGGCGACGGCTCCATCCACATTTCAAAAATCTAGAAGCCGTCCTGTGTCTTTTTACTTTTAGCCGAGACCTTCGCATTTTGAAGCTCTGCGGCCTTTGACTTTGCGGATTAATGCAGGAGGGCTTTCATGCGAAAAGCATTCTTGATTTTTGCAGCATTTTGTTTCGTTGGCGCCTGCTCGGCGGCCCGCGCCTTCGGCGCTGACGGCACCTGGACCAAGTCCTGGTCGGTCTCCGGCCCCGGCACGCAAGTGCGCGTCGAAGCCGACTTCGGCGACGTCCACGTGGTCCAGAGCGCCGCAAATTCTGTCAATGCCACCGTCACCAGCGAATACTGGCGTATCCCTGCTGACGTTCAGGTCACCGGCACGCAAACCGGCAACGAGGTCGAAATCCGCGTCGAAACGCCGAAATATCACGGCGGCGGCCTCTTCCATTGGCACACGCCCAAAGTGGACATCGAACTCGAAGTCCCGCCGCATTCGCAGCTCGATTTGCACACCGGCTTCGGCGATATACGCGGAGAAAACCTGCACGCCACAGCCCGCGTGGACACCGGCTTCGGCGGCATTCACTTCCCGGGATTCAGCGGCGAACTCACCGGCGATACCGGCTTCGGCGATGTCCGCGCCGACGGCCGCTTCGACCGCCTGCAACTCAAAACCGGCTTCGGCAGCATTCGCGCCGATATCGACAGCGGCTCGAAAATGACGGAAGACTGGCGCCTCGAATCCGGATTCGGCAGCGTCCACGTTCTCTTACCGTCCGACCTAAACGCCGACGTCAACGCCAGCTCCGGGTTCGGCCACGTCTCGACTGACGTACCGCTCACGCTTTCTGAAACCTCCAGCCATTCTTCCGTGCGCGGCAAACTCGGCGCCGGCGGCTTCCCTCTCGAACTCTCCACCGGCTTCGGTTCCATCCACATCGGGCGCACCTAACTGGTTGACTGCTGAAACGAATTGCAAATCCTTGCCTCTTCGCGCATCATAATTGTTTTCCTGACGCGCATTTTTCTGGTTGCATGATTCTGCGCAAGCAGCGGCGCGAATTTGCGCGCCTGAGGCGACAACACAGCGCGCCTGAAAATCCACTTCATTTTGTGCGAGGAGAGAGTTGAATGCGGAAACCGGGGAAGATCGCAAAGCCCAAAGGCAAACTCGGCGTGCTGACGCCAGGAATGGGCGCGGTAAGCACCACCTTCATGGCCGGCGTCGAGCTGATACGCAAAGGCCACGCGCTGCCCATCGGTTCGCTCACACAAATGGGCACTATTCGTCTCGGCAGACGCACCGACTCGCGCACGCCCAAAATTCAGGACTTCGTCCCGCTCGCGAATCTCGACGACCTCGTTTTCGGCGGCTGGGATTTGTATCCGGACAGCGCGCATGAAGCAGCCTCCAAGGCCGGCGTGCTCGACGCCAATCATCTCGGCAAAGTACAGCCCTTCCTGAGCAACATTCGCCCCATGAAAGCGGCTTTCGATCAGAGCTACGTCAAAAATCTTCACGGCGAACACGTCAAAAAAGCGCGCAACAAATTCGACCTCGCCGAGCAGCTTCGCGAAGACATTCGCAACTTCAAAAAGTCCACGAAGGTCGACCGCACCGTGATGGTGTGGTGCGCTTCCACGGAAATTTTCCTGAAGCCCGAAAAAGTTCACAACACGCTAAAAGATTTCGAGCGCGCCATGAAGGAAAACCACGAAGCCATCGCGCCCTCGATGCTCTACGCCTACGCCGCCATTCAGGAAGGCGTGCCTTTCGCCAACGGCGCGCCGAATCTCACCGCCGAGCTTCCCGCGCTCGTCGAATTGGCAAAAGACAAAAACGTCCCTCTCTGCGGCAAGGATTTCAAGACCGGCCAAACTTTAATGAAAACAATTCTCTCGCCCGGATTCAAAGCGCGCATGATTGGCGTGCGCGGCTGGTTCTCCACCAATATTCTCGGCAATCGCGACGGCGAAGTGCTCGACGACCCCGGCTCGTTCAAAACCAAAGAAGAATCGAAACTCGGCGCTCTCGAATATATTTTTCAGCCCAAACTTTATCCCGAGCTTTACGGCGACCTGTATCATAAAGTGCGCATCAACTATTATCCGCCGCGCGGCGACAACAAAGAGGGCTGGGACAATATCGACATTTTTGGCTGGCTCGGCTATCCGATGCAGATCAAAGTGGATTTTCTCTGCCGCGATTCCATTCTCGCCGCGCCCATCGTTCTCGACCTCGTTTTATTTTTGGACCTCGCTCAGCGCTCCGGCATGCACGGCATTCAGGAATGGCTCAGCTTCTATTTCAAGTCGCCCATGTGCGCGCCGGAACTTTATCCCGAGCACGATTTGTTCATCCAATTGATGAAGCTGAAAAACACGCTGCGCTGGATGATGGGCGAGCAGCTCATCACCCACCTCGGCACGGAATACTACGACTGAGCCATGCCGCCGCTTCCGTGGAAAACTTTATCGCCGCCCAGCCCGGCGTGAAATATATCGCTCTGCTCTCCTTTCTTCCGCTCAAGAGCTTCGTGATGATTCCGAAATTCATGTGGCTCACTCTGCAGACGCAGCGCCAGCTCAGCCGCTCGCCCGGCCTCATCGGCTATTCCCTCCTCGCCGAGCCGTTTCACCGCCGCTTCTGGACTCTCTCCGCCTGGCAGGATTCCGAGAGCCTGATGGATTTTGTGAATCAAATCCCGCACAGCAAAATCATGCAATCGCTCGCGCCGCGCATGGGCAAGACGCGCTTCGTGCAATGGCCCGTCATCGCGGCCGACATTCCGCTCGACTGGAAAGCCGCCCTGTCCCGAATGTGAGAGGGTGATGGGATGGGAAGTGATATCGCCATTACCGGCGCGTTCAGCTACACGGGAAAATATCTCGCGCAAATCTTGCTCGAGCGCGGCTACAAACTGCGCACGCTGACGAATCATCCGGATCCCTCGAGTCCGCTGGCGGCGAAAATTCGCGCGATTCCCTACCGCTTCGAAGCGCCCGAAAAACTTGCCGAGTCGCTGGCCGGCTGCGACACGCTGGTCAACACCTACTGGGTGCGCTTCCCGCACCGCGGCATGTCGTTTGAGCGCGCCGTGGAAAATACTCTTGGGTTAATTCGCGCTGCGAAATCCGCCGGAGTGCGCCGCGTCGTCCACGTCAGCATCGCGAATCCATCGCTCGATTCGCCGCTCGGGTATTACAAAGGCAAAGCGCAACTCGAAAAGGCCGTGCGCGAATCGGGAATCTCCTTCGCGATTATCCGACCCACGGTGATTTTCGGCCGCGAAGACATCCTCATCAACAACATCGCTTGGTTCGTGCGCCGGTTTCCCGTTTTCGCCGTTCCTGGCGATGGACGCTATCGCCTTCAGCCGATTTTTGTGCGCGACATCGCGGCGCTGCTCGCTGATGCCGTCGCGCGCGACGACAATTACGCGCTCGACGCCGTCGGTTCGGAAATTTTTACCTTCGACGAACTGATAAGGCTCATCGGCGAAAAAATCGGCTGCCGCGCGCGCATCGTCCACGTCCCTGCGCCGCTGGCATACATGGCCACGAAAATTACTGGCTGGTTTCTCGGGGACGTGGTGCTCACCTGGGAGGAGTACCGTGGGTTGATGGACAATCTGCTCGTCTCGAAGAATCCGCCGACTAGCACGACGAAGCTCAGTGAGTGGCTTGATGCTCACCGCGAAACAGTTGGCCTTTATTACGCTTCCGAAGTCGCCCGGCATTACTAAGCTGCCGAATTTGTGTTTCGTTGCCGAACCCAAGCCGCAACGCGACTCATTCGAGTCGCGCGGGCGGGGCAAGCCCCGCCCCTACGAAGGTAAAAAAGTCTCTGGGAAAGAAGGGCATGCATGTCGAGCCGTCCCGCGAATACATCCGGACGCACCCGACGCGCCGCAGTCGATAAAGTTGGCAGCGGCTCCCAATGCAGGAGAACGAGGGAGCCAAAATGGACTGGGGCGCCTGAAAAATGGGCGGGCGTTTTGAGCTGAAAAAATCGCGGTGGAACGAAGGAGGGCCAAAATGGACGGGCGCCTGAAAAAGGTTTTTGCGGTGATGCTTTTCGTTCGCTTGACGCGGCGGAGAGGGTAGGCTATCGTCCGAATAAATTTTCGCGGCGCACCGCAAGCGGTGAGCTGCACCAGAAAAGCCCGCTGAGCCGGGCAGGAGGAATATGGATCCGAAATCAGCATTGGATTACGCGGCAAAACACAACGCCAAGATTCTGGATGTGCGATTCATCGACATTCCCGGCGTGTGGCATCACGTAAGCTTTCCGATTCACCAACTGAACGCGGGGTCTTTCGAGGACGGCTACGGAATCGACGGCAGCTCGATTCGCGGATGGGCCTCGATTCACGAATCCGACATGCTGCTGATTCCCGACGCCAGCACTGTGTTCATGGATCCATTTCGCGACACGCCGACAGTGGTGATGATTGGCGACGTGGTGGATCCGCTGACCAAGCAGCCCTACCCGCGCGACTCGCGGCACATCGCGCGCAAGGCAGAAGCGTATCTGGGTTTCACGGGAATCGCAGACCAGGCTTTTTTTGGCGCGGAATCGGAATTTTTTATTTTTGACAATGTGCGCTTCGAACAGCGCGAGCAGCACGGTTTTTATTTTATCGACGCCGAGGAAGGGCGCTGGAATTCGGGGCGCGCGGAGCACAATCTGGGATACCGTCCGCGCTACAAAGAGGGCTACTTCCCCGTTCCGCCGACGGATCATTATCTGGATCTGCGCACGGACATGACGCTGCAGCTCGAGGCGTGCGGCATCAACGTGGAATGCCACCATCACGAAGTCGCGACCGGCGGGCAGACGGAAATTGATTTCAAGTTTGACACTATGCTCAAAGCCGCGGATAACATGATGGTTTTCAAATACGTGGTGCGCAACACCGCGAATCAGTATGGAAAAACGGTGACGTTTATGCCCAAGCCGATTTTTCAGGACAACGGGAACGGCATGCACACGCACCAATCATTGTGGCTGAAAGGCAAGCCGCTTTTTGCCGGCGATGGTTACGCGGGATTGAGCCAGACGGCGCTGTGGTACATCGGCGGACTTTTGAAACACGCGCCGGCGCTTGCGGCGTTCATCGCGCCGACGACGAATTCGTACAAGCGGCTGGTGCCAGGATTCGAAGCGCCTGTGAATTTGGCGTATTCGCGGCGGAATCGTTCGGCGGCGGTGCGCATACCGATGTATTCGGCGAGCCCGAAGTCGAAGCGGCTCGAATTTCGTCCGCCGGATCCGTCGTGCAATCCGTATCTGGCGTTTTCGGCGATGCTTATGGCGGGACTCGACGGGGTCGAAAATAAAATCGATCCAGGGCAGCCGCTGGACAAGGACATTTACGATTTGTCACCAGAGGAATTGAAAAATGTGCCTGCCCTTCCCGGCTCGCTCGAGGAATCGCTCAAAGCGCTGGAGAAAGATCACAAGTTTTTGCTGAAGGGCGATGTGTTCAGCGAGGACCTGATCAATTTGTGGGTCGAGTACAAAATGAAAAACGAAGTGAACGCGATGCGCATGCGCCCGCACCCGTACGAATTCCAGCTGTACTACGATATTTAGAGCGCAGTGCGGTTTGCAGACTGAATGGTAATTCGCTACGCTGCTGACGAGATGGATGCAGCGTTTGCGCAGATACAATTCAATGAGCCGGGGGCGGCGGAGGCGAATCTTGGAATTTTGCGCGCGCGGCTGCCCGCGAAATTGTGGGAACGGCTGCCGACGCTTCTCGCGCAGCTTCCCGGCCCCGATGATGCGCTAAATTTTCTGGAGCGCTATCTGCGCGAAGCTCCCGCCGGAGTTGCGCGGCATCTTGAGGCGCATCCCGCCAGCCTGCACTATTTGCTTTCCCTTTTCAGCTACAGCCGTTTCCTCTCCGAATCCCTTGTACAGCAACCCGAATTGATTTTGTGGCTTGACCGGCGCGGGCCAAATGAGGGCCTTGAGCGCATGAAATCGCGCGATGACGTGCTCGAGGATTGCTACCGATTTTCGACGATGGCTTATGAATTGCCGCCGGCGGTTTTTCTGGCGCGCTTCAAGCGGCGGGAATACTTGCGCATCACGCTGCGCGACGTTTTGAATTTGGCGACGCTGAGCGATACGTGTTTGGAACTTTCGAATTTGGCGGATGTGCTGATCGAGCGAGCGCTGCGATTGTGCGCGCAGCGGCTGGAGAATTTGTACGGCGTTCCGCAGTGGTGCGACGCGAGCGGAGGTTCTCAAGGAAATCTGCAGCCGGCGCGAATGACCGTGCTGGCGCTCGGGAAACTGGGCGGACAGGAACTGAATTACAGCTCGGACATTGATTTGATTTTTCTGTACGACCACGACGGAGAAACGGCAGGAGGCGAAGCGGGAACGATTTCGAATCTGGAATATTTTGTGCGGCTGGCGCAGGCGATTTTGAAAATGTTGAGCGAAGCGACGCCGGAGGGCGCGGTGTTTCGCATTGACATGCGGCTGCGTCCAGAGGGAGCGCAAGGAGATTTGGCGATTCGTTTGGCGACGGCGCTGGAATACTACCGGACGCGCGGGCGGGAATGGGAATTTCAAATGCTCATCAAGGCGCGCGTGTGCGCGGGAGAAACTTCGACCGGAGAAAAGTTTTTACGCGAAATGCATCCACTGGTTTATCCAATTGGCGGACCAGTTGATGGGCCACTTGGCGGGCCTGTTGACGGGCGGCAAACATTTCCCGCCGGAATTGTGCGGGCGGTGGTGAACGCGCGCGAGGAGATTTCGCGCAAGCTGGAGGAGCGCGCGGCGCATGGAAACGAAGATGCGGCGCTGTGGAACGTGAAACTTTCGCCGGGAGGGATTCGCGACATTGAATTCGTCGCGCAATGCCTGCAAAGAATTTATGGCGGGCGGGACTCATGGATTTCAGGGCGGGGCGCGGGAACCACACTGGTGGCGCTGCAGCATCTGCACGACAAAGGATATCTGGCGCAGCGGGATTTTTACAGATTGAGTTCGGCGTATGAATTTTTGCGCAAGGTGGAGCACCGATTGCAGCTTCGCGATGGGTTGCAGATGCATGAGCTGCCACGGAAGGCGGAAGCGCGCAGCCGCATTGCGCGGCGCAGCGGAATTGAAGGGAGTGGAGGAAAAAGCGCGGGCGAAGAAATGCTGGCGAGGATTCGGCGACACTTCGACGAAGTGCGGGAGATTTATCAACGAGTTGTAACGGCGGCGTTGCCGAACGAAGCGAGCGGCGCCGACGCGGTCCCAGCAGAAACGGCCGAGCGGTTTTTCAGGCGTGATTCCGTTTACGCGGTGAATCAATCCCTCTCGCGATTGCGGGCGGAGTTCCCTGCTATCGCCGAGCGGCTGGAGCATTATCGCGCGCAGGGCGACGTGTTCGCGCGGCGCGGACTGGAAAAATATCTGGACGCGGCGCGTCACAGTGCAACACTTTTGCGAGAACTCGAGAGCGAGCCGGCCCGACTCGATTGCGCGGCGGAGCTTTTTGCT
>DASYYQ010000087.1:0-57005 GCA_035933545.1 Candidatus Acidiferrales bacterium
AGCTCCAGCGTGAAAACCTGAACATCGCGTCGGCTCTTCGCTATAATTGAATCTGAGGCCAACGCTCATGCAGCCGCAAACCGCTTCCGGAATCTACATCGGCCGAATCCTCAAGATTCCCGTTTATCTGCATGTCAGTTGGTTCATCATCTTCGCGCTGATTACCTTTTCCTTCGGCGAGCAATTTAAAGTGCAGCATCCAGCCTGGAATCCTGCTCAATATTGGTTCCTGGGCGCGGTCATCAGCGTCCTGTTTTTTGCTTCTATCGTTTTCCACGAACTCAGCCACAGCGTTGTGGCTATGCATTACAAGATTCCCGTGGACTCCATTACGCTGTTCGTCTTCGGCGGCATTTCGCGCATCACTCGCGAAGCGGATAGCGCGAAGCAGGAATTCAACATTGCCATCGCCGGTCCGCTGTCCAGCTTTTTCTTGGGCGGCATATTCCTGCTGATCGCCGCGTTTACCCCCCGCAGCAGCATGGTGCAAGTTGCCAGCGGTTGGATGGCTTATGTCAATTTCGCCCTAGGCGTCTTCAACCTTGTTCCCGGATTCCCTATGGACGGAGGCCGTGTGCTCCGCGCCGCTGTTTGGGGTGTCACCAAAAACTACGACAAAGCGAGCCGCATCGCCTCCCGCAGCGGTCAGTTTATCGCCTATGTGATGATCATGCTGGGAATTTGGGCCATCGTCGAGCAGAACAGCGCCATTTCCCGCATCCTCGGCGGCTGGTTCGGCGGACTCTGGCTCGCCTTCATTGGCTGGTTTCTGCTCTCCGCTGCGCAGGAGACTTATACGCAAGTTGCCGTTCGACATACGCTTGAGGGCCTCAACGCCGGCGACATCATGTCTCCCGACGTGCCCACCGTCGCGCGCGACATTTCCCTGCACGATTACGTTCAGGAAGTTCTTCGCACCGGCCGTCGCTGCCACGTGGTTACCGGCAACGGCATGGCCGTCGGTCTGGTCACGCTCCATCGCGTCCAGAACGTTCCGCGCGACGAATGGGCCAATACTTCCGTTCAGGCGGCCATGATTCCGCTGAACAACATCCACTGGGTCACGCCTACTCAGCCGGTCATGGGCGTCCTCGAACAAATGCAGGCCGAAGACGTTAATCAGATGCCCGTTCTTCAGGAAGGCCACATCATCGGCATGATTTCGCGCGATTCCATTCTGCGCGTCATCCAAACGCGCCTGCGCGCCAGCCGCTTCGCTCGTTGAATCCCAAACGCGTTCTATCCCCAGGTTCGCGCAAAAGCAAACTCGAGCTATTTCGTCGGCGCAAAAAGCTGTTCCTTGGAGGGAATTTGCGGTGCCAACTCTTTGGAGATTGCCACAGCCTCAGCGGTCAGTTTAGATTCTGTTTGTCCAGCTTCCCGCTTGAATCCTACTCCCAGCGATCCAATCAATCGGCCCTGCGCGTCGCGCAGCGGGACGGACACGTCATATCCATCGCGTTCTTTCTCGACGTATGGCTTTCCGGTCTGCATCGGAGCCACATCATCTTTCTCGCAGGCCTCGCCGACATCTCCAGCATCGGTGGAAGCAATGGTCTTGCATCCACTCTTCAGTCGAACTGCAAACCCGACTTCATTGACATCCGGATGCCGTGCCTTGGTCTGCTCGACAAGCGCCTGGGCAAAAGTCTTGCTTTTTGCTTCTGGCCGGGCCACTGGATGACCTGAAGAGAGAGCCAGTATTGGAAAAAGAGCAAGCGCCGCGAACAAAAAAATCTTCGTCTTCGCATCTTCTTTCATAAAGGTCTCCTAATTTCCAAGATCAGAGCCGCGAATCGGCCGGGAGGCGCGAATCGCGCTCGCGCAGCTCTCAAACCTAACCTACGCTCATTCGCGCCGGAAACCTTGAATCCAAAATGAATCTTTATTCATCTTGGAAGTGGCGCCAGGTCATGGCTTTCCGCCGCATTTCAAGCCGCGGTCGCCAAAAACCGGCTTCCAGCTGGCGTATAATAATCAATGGCAGCTATGCGCATCTTGCTCGTTGAGGACGAACGCAAAGTCGCGAGCTTCGTCGCTCGCGCATTGCGCGAAAATACCTACGCCGTGGATGTCGCCCCCACCGGCGAGGACGGATTCCGCCTCGCCTCCGAAAATTCCTACGACGCAATCCTTCTCGACGTGCGCTTGCCCGGAATGACCGGCATCGAACTCTGCCGCAAACTCCGGCAGGAGGAAATTCAATCGCCAATTCTCATGCTTACGGCGCGCGGCCTCGTCGAGCAACGCGTGGAAGGCCTCGACGCGGGCGCTGACGATTATTTGGTAAAGCCTTTCGCGCTCGCCGAACTGCAAGCGCGCGTGCGCGCCCTGGTGCGTCGCGGATTCCGCCGTGGCGAAGCCAAATTGCGCTGCGCGGACCTGGAACTCGACCGCCATCGGCGCATCGTCACTCGCGCTGGAAACAAAATCCCCCTCACTTCCAAGGAATTTGCGCTCCTGGAACTTCTCCTTCTGCGCTCTCCCGATTCCGTTACCCGTAGCGAGATCATCGAGCACGTCTGGGACAGCCATTTCGACAGCGAGACAAATCTCGTTGACGTTTACATCAATCGCCTGCGCCAAAAAATCGATCAGACTCGCAGCGCAAAACTTGTGCACACGCTTCGCGGCGTGGGCTACCGCTTAGGCGCCCAAGAATGATCCACTCCTCGCAAAAAGACGCCCTGGCAAAACACGCGCTCTCGCTGCGCCTTCGCATGATGCTTCTGTTTTGCTTTACGGTAGGCGTGCTCCTGCTGGCATCCTACACGGCGGTTTATTTTGCCGCGCGGAGCGTCGTTCGCGCTCAGTTGGACCGCCGCATCACGGAAGCGGCAGGCCTCCTCGCCGCCGATTTGAACTCCGACCCCAATGACGCCGACATTCTCGTCATGGACATTCCCGACGAGTACTTCCAAACCGTTGGCCCTTCCGGAAACGTCATCGCGCTTTCGAAAAATCTTCATAATCACGCCATCGTCTGGCAAGCAAGCTCGCGAAATCCGGTCACCATCCGCGATTCCGTCCTGGGCTTGCTGCGCGTGCGCTCCGCGCCGATCTACCACGCCAGCGCATCGGAAACTCTCCTTCTCGCCACTCCTACGCGCGAGACCGACCGGACCCTCGCCGGTTTTCGCGACCTGCTGCTGATTCTCTTCCCATGCAGCCTGCTGATTATCGGCGTTGTCGCCGCATGGTACGTGGGCCACAGCCTCGAACCCATCGCCAGCCTCACTCGCGAAACTTCCCAAATGGCCGAGCGCGTGAAATCCGCCGGCACCGGAGCCATCTCCATGCGTCGGCTGCAGAGTGGCGCTCCGCTCGGCGCTGCCAATCGCGACGATGAACTCGGCCGCCTCGCCCGCGCTTTCAATGAGCTTTTTGTTTGCATGGAAAGGGCGGTCCTTCAGTTGCGCCAATTTGTCTCTGACGCTTCCCACGAATTGCGCACCCCACTATCTATCCTGCAGGGAGAAACCGAGTTGCTTCTCCAAGAACCGCGCTCTCCCGCCGAATATCACAAAGCCCTTCACGTAATTGACGCCGAACTGAAAAAACTCAGCCGCATCGTCGAATCTCTCTTCACTTTGTCCATTGCCGATGCCGGACAGTTGCGCCTCGCGCACGAGCCTCTTTATCTGAATGAAACTCTTGAAGAGGCCTGCTCCCTCATCGCTCCGCGCGCTCGCAGTAAAGGCATACGCATCGACCGCCAGCTCTCCGAAGAAGTCCCGTACATTGGCGACGAAGCTTTCTTGCGCCAGCTTTTTTTGATCTTTCTCGATAACTCCGTCAAATATTCCGACCGCCCCGGCGCGATTTGTGTCGGCATGACCGTCTCCAATGGAACTGTCCGTGTGCGATTTCAGGATGAAGGCGTAGGCATTCCCGCAAAAGATTTGCCTCACATTTTTGAGCGTTTTTACCGCGTCCCGCAGGCTGACGAAAGTGATGCGCAAAGCGGCGGCGGCCTCGGCCTCGCAATCGCCCAGGCCATCGTGCGCGCGCAGAACGGCTCCATCGAATGCGTCAGCCAGCCGGGAAGTGGCTCCATTTTCACAATTTTCCTGCCGCGCGTGGCAGAATCTGTCTCCGTGGAAAGCTAAATAAAAATTAATCTTCACTTCAGGTTCGCTTCAACGCAGGGAGAATAAACTGGAAGTTCGATGACCGCGCTTCGACCGTTGTTGCAGAACACGTTTTGCCTTTACTCCGTCGGATCCAAAACGGAGTCCGCGTGAAATACAGCGCCACCTCACCGCTGAAAATTCGGAGATGAAACATGAACGCCGAAAAAACGAACCAAACCGGCCAATCGAGACATCGCTGCAAACCATGTCGCAAAATGCGCAGAAGCACTCTTCACAAGTTGTTCCCGGCCGCATTGGCCGCGTGGTGCTGTTTATGCTTCGCGCCCGCCATCGCGCACGCGCAAAACGCAGCCGCTCCACCACCTCCGCCAACTATCCAGTTGGCCGCACCGCCTTCCACCAGCACAGGCCCGCCGCTCACCCTAAGCTTGGCCGATGCATTGACGCGCGCCGAAAAAAATAGCCCGCAATTCCAGGCGGCTGCCACGCAGGCGAAGCTTGCGCATGAAAATCAGGTGCAGGCAAGGGCAGCAACCTTGCCGTCGTTCAGCTATCGCATGGACTATCTGAACACGCAGGGTGACAAAATTTCTCCGGTAGGCCGTTTCGTCACCAACGACGGCGTCCATGTTTATCGCGCCTGGGCGGTCGTTCATCAGGACATGCCCGGCAGTTTTTTCATCGGCGCCGGCCCGCGCCTCGCCGCTTACGGTAAGGCTCTTGCTGACGCCCAGGAGGAAGTGGCACGCCGCGGTCTCCGCGTCACCGTCACTCATGATTACTATGCGCTGCTCGTGGCCCAGCGCGCCTACGCCACCGCGCAGCAAAGCCTGGGCAACGCGCAGCATTTCCTGAAAATCAGCGAGGACCTCGAAAAAGGCGGCGAAGTGGCCCACGCTGACGTCATCCGTTTTCAACTCCAAGCCAGCCAGGCGCAGCGAGCTCTGGAGGACGCGCAGCTAGCCATGTCCAACGCGCAACTCAATCTCGCGGTGCTGCTCTTCCCTGATTTCAACGAGAATTTCACCGTCGTGGACGATTTGGAAACGCCGCCACCGCTGCCCAGTTTCGCCGAGGCCACCGCCATGGCCCAAAATCGCAATCCGGATCTCCAATCGGCCCTCGCCGCCTATCACGAGACGGGAATGAATGTTGCCATGGCGAGAGCGGCCTTCTTCCCATCGCTCTCCATCGATTTCGACTACGGCATCGAAGCCAACGCTCTCGCCCTGCACAGCGTCAACACCACGAAACCCGGAGTGGTTCAGCCTAACCTCGGCTACTTCCTCACTTACTCGCTCACTATGCCAATCTTCGATTGGGGTTCAATGTGGAGTAAGCTGCATGCCGCCGAAGATCAAAGGCAACTGGCCCACGTGGACCTGACCTACGCTCAGCGCAACGTGCTGGCGTCGCTCTACAGTTATTACAATCAAGCGGCCGTAGCATGGAATCAGTTGACGAGCCTGCGCCAGTCCGCCGACCTGGCGGCGCGCAATCTTCAGCTGGTGACCATGCAATATCAGGCAGGGGAATCGCAAGTGCTGCAAGTGGTCGACGCGGAGACTTCTTTCGAACAGGCGCGCGACAACGAATCTGCGGGCGAAGCTGCCTATCGCGACACCCTCGCCACTCTCCAGACAATGACGGGGAGTTTTTGAGCGTGCTCAGCCCAATCTGTCTGAGGAAAGTCGCCCCAGCGCTAATTTTTGTCGCTAGCCTCGCCGCCATTGGTTGCGGCGGCAAATCTGCCCCCGCGCCACAGCCGGTGGTCGAGGTGCACGCCGCTACCGTCACAAAAAAAACGATCCAGCAGATTGTGTCTGCCGATGCCGAACTCTACGCGCGCGGTATCGCCACTATCGTGCCAAAAATCAGTGCTCCTATCGCGAAGTTTTACGTCAACCGTGGCAGCCATGTCCGCGCTGGCGAGCTTTTGGCGCGGCTCGAAAACAAAGATCTTGCCGCAGCCGTCGAACAGGCTAAAGGAGCGTACGAGCAGGCGGAAGCCAACTATGCCACCAGCACTCAGGAGAATCTTCCACAGTTGGTCCAACAGGCGCAATTGGATGTCAATGCCACGAAGCAGGCCTCCGATTCCGCGCAGGCCGTCTATGAAAGCCGGCTGAAGCTCTATCACTCCGGCGCCATCGCGCGCAATCTCATGAATGAGTCCCACGTTGCCTACATTCAAGCGCGCAACCAATATGAAGTTGCCTTAGCGCATCTCAAGGGCCTCGAAGCTGTTGGCCACGAGCAAGCGCTGAAGCTGGCTGAGGGCCAACTCGCTGCGGCCAAAGGCCAGTACGAGGCCGCTCTCGCCGATTTGCAGTATTCCGAGATTCGCAGCCCCATTGATGGCGTCGTCACTGACCGCCCCCTTTACGAAGGCCAAATGGCCGCCGCCGGAACGCCGATGATGACCATCATGGATCTGGCACACGTCATCGCCCATGCCTACATAGCTCCGCAACAGGCCGCACTTCTCCATGTCGGCGATGCCGCGACCATGTCGCCATCGGCTTCGCAGGACGCGCACGCGGTTCCTGCCAGGGTCACCGTGGTCAGCCCCGCGCTCGACCCCAACAGCACCACCGTCCAGGTGTGGGTCGAAGCCCCCAATCCTGGCGATAGTCTCAAGCCTGGCTCGACCGTGCACGCCACCATGATCGCAAAAACGGTCAAGGACGCTCTGGTCATTCCCGCCGCCGCCGTGCTCAGAGCGGATGATGGAAAAACTTCCGTCATGGTTATCGGCTCGGACCATCATGCTCACCAGACCAACATCGCCACCGGAATCCGCGAAGGAAACGACGTGCAAATTCTGAGCGGCCTCCAGGCCGGCCAGATGGTTGTGACCACCGGCGCTTATGGCTTGCCCGACAACACGGAGGTGAAAGTCGTCGCCAATTCCACGGAGGGTGGCTCGTCCGACTGACAAATATCGCTATGGCGTATTCCACTCCATCCAATCCGGCCGATTCCAAGCCACCTCAGACCCAGACGGAGTCTCCCGCCTATTGGTTTGCCCGCGAGCACAAATCCATCATTTTCCTGATCCTCACTCTGGCTTTGGTCGGGGCCTATTTGATTTTCAGCATTCCCATCGCCGTTTTTCCCACCACGGATTTCCCTCGCGTTATCGTCGGCGTCGATAATGGCGTAATGCCTATCGACCAGATGCTTGTGACCATCACGCGTCCAATCGAGGAAGCTGTAAGCGGCGTACAGGGCATTCAAGACGTACGCTCCATCACCAGCCGCGGTTCCGCCGAAGTCGATCTGTATTTCAGTTGGCGCGTGGACATGTTTCAAACGCTCCAGCGTGTTAACGCGGCCCTGGCGCGCGTGGAAGCCACGCTGCCTTCCACTGCGAAAGTGAGCAGCGAGCGCCTCGAATTCTCCAGCTTTCCCATCCTTGGCTACGGCATCACTTCGAATACCCTTTCGCAGAGACAGCTCTGGGAAATGGCCACTTACGACATCAAACCGCGCCTTGCCAGTCTCAATGGTGTCGGCACAATCCTGATTCAGGGCGGCCAAGTGCCGGAATTCCACATCGTTCCCGACCCGGCAAAGTTGCGTGTCACCCATGTCAGCATCTCCGATATTCTCTCCGCAGTCGATCGCTCGAACATCATCGAATCGCCCGGCCTTTTTCCCCAAAACCACGAGCTATATCTGGGTTTGATTACCGGTCAGGCTCACGACGCGCAACAACTCGGCAATGTTTTCATCAAGAATTCGCCGGCCGGCGATCCGATCTATGTGCATGACGTCGCCAATGTGACGCCTTCTTTCGAGCCGCACTTCACCATCGTTACCGCAAACGGCCATCCCGCGGTGCTCATCAACGTCAATCGTCAGCGCGCTAGCAACACCATGCAAGTGGCCACGGCAGTCAACGCCGAGATGAGCAAGATTGAAAAAAACCTCCCGCCGGACGTGCATGTGAGCACTTTCTATGATCAGTCGTGGATTGTCGGGCAATCCATCAAGAGCGTGCGCGACGCTATCCTGATCGGGCTTCTCCTTGCCTCCGCCGTGCTCGTACTCTTCCTGCGTGACTGGGGCACGTCATTCATCGCCGGCATGGTCATTCCCATCAGCCTGCTGGTCACCTTCATTGTCATGCGCTTCCTTGGCGAAAGTTTCAACATGATGACGCTCGGCGGGATGGCTGCGGCCGTCGGCCTGATTATCGACGACGCCATAGTGGTACTGGAAAACGTCGTATTGCATCGCGAAGCGGGCGAGGGCCGATTCGAGGCCGTTGCGCTCACGCTCCGCGAACTGTCCGTTGCGCTGGTCGGCTCCACGCTAACGCCCATCGTTGTCTTTGTTCCGTTGATCGCCATCACCGGCGTTACTGGAGTCTTCTTTCGCGCTATGGCGTTGACCATCGGCGTAGCCTTGCTGACCTCGCTCACACTGGCGCTCACCTGGACCCCCACTTTGTGTCTCTATTTGTTGCGTAAACAATCGAGCAAGGCCGAAGCGCCGGCAGAGCACGCGGAAACGCCTCCGGCTGCGACTACGGCGGCGGCCGCGCCCGTGCCCGATCAAACCGTCGTCGCCGCAGATTCCGAGGAAGAAAAAAGAAAGCGCGAGTTGACCCTGCTATTACAAGCCGAGGAACATCACCTGATGAAAGGCTACTTCGGCCGCGTGATTCGCTTCTACGAGCGCTGGTTCCAGCGCAGCTTGAAATATCCCATCTGGGTGCCCATCCTGACGGTGCTGCTCATCCTCGTCTCTTATTTCTGCTACCGTCACATCGGCTCTGACCTGCTGCCCAAGATGGACGAGGGTAGCTTCATCCTCGATTACGTGACGCCGCCGGGCAGTTCTCTAGCAGAAAGTAACCGCATGGTCAGCCACATTGAGCAGATTATCCGCACCGTCCCGGAGGTGGAAAGCACATCGCGCCGCACCGGTCTTCAGCTTGGACTCGCCGCTGTCACCGAAGCCAACATTGGCGACATTTCCGTCAACCTGAAAGCTAACCGCAGCCGCGACATCTGGTCAATCATTAACGAAGTGCGCCAGCGAGTGGCCCTGGCGGAGCCGGCCGTGGACGTTGACTTCGTTCAGAAGCTGCAGGACATGATCGGCGATCTCACCAGTGCTCCCCAGCCGATCGATATCATGATGTTCAATCCTGATGCCAATTTGCTCGATACCTGGGCTCCGCGTGTCGCGGACGCTATCGGCAACATTACCGTAGGCGGCGCGCACCCGGTCGTTGACATCGACAACGGCATTGATTCCACCACCAGCGGCCCCGCTGTTTCTTTTCAGGTGAACATGGCCGCTGCCTCTCACGCCGGATTCACTCCGCAGGATGTCGCCAACGAAGCCGGCGCCATGCTGGATGGTGTGACCACATCGCAGCCGATGGTTGTAGCCGACCGTCCCTACCCCGTGCGCATTCGCTACCCGGCAGACGTCCGCTCTTCGCTCGCTGCGATGAACGACACAACTATCATCAGCCCCGCCGGACAGACCGCCAACTTGGGCTCGCTCGCCACCA
This sequence comes from Candidatus Acidiferrales bacterium, assembly GCA_035933545.1. GTDB lineage: Bacteria > Acidobacteriota > Terriglobia > Acidiferrales > UBA7541 > DAHUXN01. The sequence goes on from DASYYQ010000087.1 coordinate 9,628, forward strand.
TGACGGAATTGTCCGGGCAAACCGAAATTTTACAGGACAACGAACAACGCTATGTCGCCGTCACCGCACGCCTGGAAGGTCTCGACATGGGCCACGGCATTGCCGACGTCAAAGCGGCGCTGGCCAAACTGCACATGCCTGAGTCTATCCGCGTCGAGTACGGTGGCCTCTATCAGACTCAGCAGCAATCCTTTCGGGATTTAACCATGGTGCTTGCGCTGGCGATTGTGTTCGTGTTCCTGGTACTGCTCTTCGAATTCCACAATTTCTCCGCGCCCATTTCGATTCTTGTTTCAGCCGTGCTTTCCACTTCTGGCGTGTTCGTGGCCCTTCTCTTCGCCGGGATCACGTTTAACTTGTCCTCATTCATGGGACTGATCATGGTCATCGGCATCGTCGCCAAAAACGGCATTCTGCTTCTCGATGCCGACGAGAAATTCCGCGCCGCAGGTTTTTCACGCGAAGAATCCATTTTCCAAGCGGGCCGCAGAAGGCTGCGTCCCATCGTCATGACCGCGGTTGCCGCAGTCGCGGGCATGTTGCCGTTGGCCTTGGCCCTCGGCGCTGGCTCTCAGATGTTGCAGCCGCTGGCTGTCGCCGTCATCGGCGGACTGCTCATCGCCATGGTCCTGTCCCTCTTCGTTACGCCAACCATCTACTACTACATGACACGCCACACCGATTCCGCGGCGCACTGATCAACGTGAACCGCGCGTCGCCCACAGTGCCGCGCCTTTAGCGGGTTGGAGCTTCCGCTGCGACATAAACATGCCTAAGAAGATGCTGTTCGTATCGCGCGCTTTAGTGAAGTATTGTTCGCTTTGTCGCCACTTTTCGGCGATGATGTCATTCGGCCAAACGAATGCCCCGGGCAAATTCGAAAACCTGTTTGTTCTTTGCGCTCGCCGGACTATTCTTCGCCGCCACCGCCGCCGCGCAGTCACCGCGCAAAGTCATCCTCCGTAAAGTCATAATTGATCAGGACGCCCGCGGCCCCGCTACCACCGACCAGCAAGCCATCCTCGCACTGATCCAATCCCGCCAAACGCAAGTCCTCGGCATCACGGTAGTCACCGGAGACCAGTGGCGCGACGAAGAAGTGGCCCACACCCTGCGCATGCTCGAACTGATCGGCCACACCGACATTCCCGTCGTGCCCGGCGCTGTTTTTCCGCTCGACAACACGCCTCAATTCATCGCCGCCTGGGAAAAACTCTATGGCAAAGTTATTTATCAGGGCGCCTGGAACTGGCCCGCCGGCAAAACGCACGGTCCTTACGAAATTCCTCCGCTCGTCGAGGGCGCGCCGCGCACCAAACCCTCCTCAGAAAACGCTGCGCATTTCCTCATCCACATGGTGCATCTGTATCCGCATCAAGTGACCATCGTCGCCGCCGGTCCGCTCACCGATCTCGCGCTGGCCATAACAATCGACCCGCAATTCGCCTCTCTCGCCCAGCAACTCGTAGTCATGGGCGGCAGTATCAATCCGCAAACGAACGATCCTGAATTCCGCCTCAATCCGCGCCGCGAATTCAATTTCTGGATGGACCCGGAAGCCTCTCACGCCGTGCTCAAAGCCGACTGGGCCAAAATCACGGATACGCCTGTGGACATCTCCATAAAAACGCGGCTGAGCAAAGAAATGATCGCGCAAATCGCCAAATCCAATTCCCCCGCCGCGCAGTACATCGCCAAATACGCCAACTCCGAATATATGTGGGACGAATTAGCCGCGATTTCCTGGCTCCATCCCGAGATCATCACACGCACCGAAAAACTCTACCTCGACGTCTCCACCGACCCCGGCCCCTCCTACGGCGACACCCTCTCTTGGCTCCCCGGCAACCAACCCTCCACATTCATTGTCATTCCGAGCGAGGATGCGACCGGCATCCGACGAGGAACCTGCTGTTCATACGTTTCTCGTAAGCCCGTCACCGTGAACGTTGACCTAAACGCCGCCGCCTTCTACCGCGAATTCATTTCCCTGATGCGAAGCAATCGACCCATTGGCTAAATTCACTTTGCTCCTCGTTTCTGTTTCTGGCAGGGACAGGGTTGCTCTGAAGGAACCTGGCCCGCTCGTCATGTACGCGATTCGGTTTTAATTCTTCTTGGTGCTCTGCGTTTTTGAGACGAAGCGCATTGGGCTGAACGCCTGCAAAATCTTCGGCACGCGCCCTTCAGCGATCCATTCTGCAAGGTATTTCGCCGTGGCGGGCGCGAGAAGCATGCCGTTGCGGTAATGTCCCGTAGCGATGAATAAACCCTCGATGTCGGTAGCGCCGATGATGGGCAAGTGATCAGGAGAATCGGGGCGAAGACCCGCCCACGTTTCCAGAATGGGAGCTTCAGCCAATGCTGGCGCCATAGCCGTTGTGGCCGCGAGAATTTTCTGCAGACCTGCGGCAGTGACATTTTTTTCGGGTATGCCTGCTTCCAGCGTGCTACCAGCGACCACGCGACCATCTTCACGCGGGGCGATGTAACCGCGCTCGCAGCGAAGAATGATGCGCGGAGCGCCAGCAACGCGCCCGAAAGCGACCATTTGGCCACGGACGGGAACCGTAGGCGCATACGATTCCACTCCGCCAATTTCTGCAGAGCGCCAGCCTGCAGCGATGACAATGTTGCGAGCTTCGATTTTTTCCGCTGCGCGAACCTTCGGCAAGCCAGAGTGATTTTCCTGCGTGGATGAAACCAGCGCGCCGGCGCAGCGCGCATCGCTGACGATGAGAGAGATTGCTTCCATGTTGCCGCGAATGTCCACGCCGGCATGTTCGGCGGCATGGAGGGCAACTCCTGTGAGCACGCGAGGATCGAGATAGGCTTCATCAGCGATCCAAAGCGCGGCGCGAACCGCGGGGCCGATAGCAGGTTCGAGCCGCTTCGCTTCCGCCAGAGGGAGCGCGCGCGCGGAAATGCCAGCTTCGCAAATTACCTGCAAGCGATGGTCACGCTCGCTCTCGGCGCGTGACTCGAAAAAAAGCTCAATTGCGCCATTGGGATGGAAGCCCGCGGATTTTCCCGTGGCGGATTGGATTGCGGCAGCGAAGCCAGGATAGAGGCGATAGCTTTCGCGGGCGAGAGCGGCCATCGCCGGTTCTGGAGTGTCAGGTGCGGGCGAAATCGTTCCGGCGGCCGCCCAGGAGGCTTCGCAGCCGGGCTCCTGGCGGTCCAAGAGCAGGACGGATTGACCCTTGAGCGAAAGTTCAAAGGCAAGCGCAGCGCCGATGATTCCGCCGCCAACGATGAGCGTGTCATAAGCTTTCACGCTTTGATTTTACCGGAAACACGCGCGGAAGGCGCGCATGCGCGGCGCACCGACAGCAAGCGCATCCGACGTCCGAATGAACTTCGTGGCGAGCACCTATTACAGCGCTGGATCTGCGCTAATCGTGAGCGAGAGAAGGTCTTCGCCCTGGGTTATGCGGCACGGAACCGATGTTTATAGGTCTGGCGAAATTCGGCCGCGAAGCCCTTCAGGAAAGCAAAGCTCATGCTTTCGTTGAGAGGAATAGTCTCGATGGCGAGGTCCAGAGCGGCCGTTTCATCTTCGCGCTCCCAGAACGAGAGCATGGGCACAGCCCTTGACGCGGCGAGCCGCCCGTATCTGATACCGCGAATGAAATCGAAGTTCGCGTTCGCCGGATTGTTATAGCGGCTTAGATCCGGCAGAACGGGAGCCGTGGAGGCTAAAGTTACAGGGAAGCGTGGCCTGGGTGTGTGCGTCCCTGGCGATGTTCTCATATGCGCGTCCTCATAAGCTCTACGCTCATTCGATGAAACAGCAGCGCGAGACGTGACACGGTTTATGAGACGAATTGCTGTGCAAAAACGAAAATTTCCGGACGCGTCAGAGCGTTTTCAGCAGGTCGAGGGAAAGAAGATAGGCCTTTTCGGAGAGTCTTGTGGCGCGCTCCCAATCGGAAGTTCCCATAGCATCGTGGGCCTGCGTGAGAAAGCCGCGAATTTTATCGACCATGTCTTTTTGCGTGGAATTGAGCTGCCGGCCATCGAAACGATGTAAGTTCTGCTGTGCACTGGCAATGAGCTTATTGGTCTGCTGCTGGAGTTGCGACTGGTCTGAAGGCGAAATTTGCGGCGAGATTTGCGGAGCCGCAGGACGCGTGGATCCTGAAGCTGCCGGCGGAGTTTCCGGACGCTTCGGATTTTCTGGTTTGGGATTTAGCTCAGGCGGCGGAGTGGTTGAAACAGGATTCTTGGGAGCAGGCGTGGTGGGCGCGGGGACCGAAACTTGCGGTTTAGCGTTGGTTGGTGTGGGAACCGAAGGAGGCGGAACAGGCGGAACAGTGACGGGAGCGGCGGCATGAACGCGACGGTGAGCGCAGCCGGAGCAGAGAAATAGTAGAGATGCCGCAACAGCACACGTGCCGATGGCTGAGGTCATCAGCTTCAGCGTTTGCCGTATGGGCCAGATTCGAGGACGGGTTGAGTCTGGTCTCGACATTACGTTGTCTGGGCCTAATGATAGCGCTGTCTAAGCGTGCTTAGCGAACGGCTGTCCATAATCTTTATAGGATGCGGGGACAGGCGTCACCTGAACCAGCGGCAGCTCAATTCTAAAAGTAGTTCCGCGTCCAACCTCCGTATCGAATTCTATCGAACCATTATGCAACTGTACAAATCGAAAGGTGTTGGCCAGGCCCAGGCCCGTTCCGCCCTTGCGGGTCGTGAAGAAAAGTTGAAAGATTTTGCCGCGATTTTCCGGAGCGATTCCCGGGCCAGTGTCACCGACCGTGATTTCCGCAGTATCCGCGAGGCGGCGAAGGCCGATGGAGAGATGGCCGCCAGCGCTCATGGACTGGCAGGCGTTCAGAACCAGATTTAGCACCGACTGTTCGATCAGGCGGCGGTCCAGCTCCATGGGAGGAAAAGAGTCCGGAATCTCCTTGGTAAGTTCGATCCCCGCGCGATCAAAAGACGGCTGTGCGGCGGCAAGGACGCCGTTTATCAGCTCGGGCAGGTTCACTTCTTCCAGTTCTAATTCTACAGGGCGGCTGAATTCCAGGAAAGTTTTTACCACGCGATCGAGACGATCGATTTCCGAGTCGAGCATTTTGGAGGCTTGCTGTGTTTCGGAGTCGGGGGGCAAATTGCCCTTAAGGACCTCGAGCCAGACGCGCATGGAGTTCAGCGGATTTTTTACTTCGTGAGCTACGCCGGCAGTGACGCGGCCGAGCGCAGCGAGCCTTTCCGAGACTTGCAACTGGGAGCCGATTCTTTCGAGCGATTCGAGATCGCGCAGCGTCACCAACAGTCCCATGCGCGCGCCACTTTCCTGAATCGGCTGAACGCTGGCGCCGACGCGCCGTACGCCGCGCGCACCGGGCATTTCGACTTCCACTTGCTCCATATGTAAGTCAGATGCTTGATCTGCCCCTCCGATGTGCAGCGCTTCAGCGAGCGGATGGCCGGCAGGGAAGATTTCTTCTATCTTGCGGCCAAGCAGATTCTCGGAGCCGACATCGAGGAATTTTTCCGCAGAGGGACTGACCAGCACGGCACGGCCTTCGACATTGAACAACAGCAAACCGTCCTCGAGGCCGGACATGATTTGATTCATGTTTTCGCGCAAGGTGCTGAAGATCTCCCTCACGTCGCGCAATTGCTGTCCGATGCGAGTAATTTTGTTGGATACCTGGCCTAGTTCGCCGGCCTTGATTGCGGGTTCAGGATCGAATTCTCCAGCGGAGATGCGATCCAACTGCGCGGAGATGCGTGAGAGCGGCGCGAGCGCAATCTGGCTTACGAACGCCGTAAAGAGGGTGGAAAGAATCACAGCGCCCAGCGCAACCCAGGCTGCGGCGTCCAAGCCGGGCCAAACCTCATCGCGTAGCAGCGCGGAGGAGAGCGCCACGTGTATTTCGCCGAATGGTTGCTTGCTGACGTTGAATGGAAGGGTCACCTCGTAAACTCGTGGGGGGCCATTGAGAATGTGAAGCTGATCGGCGAACGGCGCATTGACCAGATTGGAAAGATTCGGCCGCGGCGCTATCTGCTTGCCCGGAAGGGAAGAGTCGCTGGAAATGAGGGCGGTTCCATTGTTGTCAGTGATGGTAATTTCGTAAATTGTAGCGGAATAGCTCATGTCGGATTCGATCAGCGCGGAGAGGCCGGGATCTTTGCTGAGCGTTTGCTGAACGTAATTGAGAATATCTTCCGGCTTCGATGAAGCAGGCGCCGCTCCGCGGTCGGCTGCCTCGCGCAAAGCGTTCTGAGCGGCGACGAATACCTGCTGCAGAACGAATTGCTCGCGGTCGTTGGCCTGAACGATTACCTGACGCGTGAGCCGCGCCACGTACAATCCCGAAATCAGGGCGACGACCAGCAGCACGAGGGAAGCGGTCGCCAGCGTAAACTTATTTTTAAGGCTTAACGTCATCTTTGCGCGTGGCCTCGTACTCCTTGAGCTTATTGTGAAGGGTTTTCAGGCTAATGCCCAGCAGTTCAGCGGCACGCGTCTTGTTTTGATTGGTGGCGTGAAGAGTTTGCAGGATCAACTCCCGTTCTGCCGCTTCGACCGTAGTGCCAGGAGGAAAACGCAGTCCAGAAAGCTCGCCGGCTTGCGCCACAGGGCCGCGCGCGAAATCGTCGGGAAGATGCTGACGCCCGATTGATCCGTGGTCGGTGGCGATCGCGGCGCGCTCCAGTACGTTGCGAAGCTCACGCACGTTTCCAGGCCAGGGATAAGATTTGAAGAGCTCCATGACGTCCGCATTCACACCCATTGTTTGCAGGCCATGTTTCTGATTCATATCGCGCAAGAGCTGGTCAACAAGCGCAGGCAAATCGTCTTTATGCTCGCGAAGCGGCGGCAGGTGAATGTGAAAAACGTTGAGCCGGAAATAGAGATCCTGGCGTAACTGGCCCTGCGCGACTGCCTGTTGTGGATCTTTGTTTGTAGCCGCGAGCACTCGGACGTTGACGGGGGTCTCGACTTTGCTGCCAATTCTGCGAATTTTGTGGTCTTCCAGAACGCGCAGGAGTTTTGATTGAGTGGCCGCGGGCATTTCGCCGATCTCGTCGAGCAGGAGAGTACCGCCATCGGCAAGTTCGAAGCACCCTAGGCGGCGCTCGGCTGCGCCAGTAAATGCGCCCTTTTCGTGACCGAAAATTTCGCTTTCCATCAACGATTCGGGAATCGCAGAACAGTTGATGGCCACAAATGGCTGATTGGCGCGAGGCGAGAGCTGGTGAATCGTGCGCGCAACGATTTCTTTGCCGGTCCCTGTTTCGCCGGTGATAAGCACCGAAGCCGTCGATGGCGCCGCGGTTTCAATTTGGCGCATGACGTCCTGCATGTTTTTCGAACTGCCGACCATTTCGCCCAGGCGGCCCGCGTCGCGCAATTGCCTCGTGAGGACGGCGACTTGTTTGCGGTCACGAACTTTGCCCATAGCGCGGTCGAGCAGCGAGTGAAGAACGGGTGCCTTGAGCGGTTTTTCGATGTACCAGAAGGCCCCGGCCTCGATGGCTTGCACGGCGCGCTCGTCGCTTCCGCGTCCGGTGATAATAATGACGGGTGTATCGGGAGAGTTTTGGTGAAGCTGGCTGAGCAGTTCGAGGCCATTCATGCCGGGAAGTTCAACATCGGCGAGCACGACGGCCGGCTGAAATTCGGCAAATTTGAAGATTCCTTCCTCCGCAGATGCTACCCCGAGGACTTCGCATTCCCATTTGCGAAGAAGCGCCTCGTAGCCTTTGCGGGCGTTTTCCTCGTCCTCAACGATGAGCACGCGGTGCAAGAATGGGGTCTGGCTGGACATTTCATTCAATTTACCACAAATTTCCGAAAGCCAAGCGGCTCGGTACGTCGCTCAACCCTTCAGCGGCTGGAGGGTTGACTCTTCCGTTGCTCCGGGGATGCGGCCGCGTTTCCCGCAACGGGCGCTCTATACTATCCTAGAGATATCCCAGCAACGGCGGTACTAAATCATTCGGAGGTGTCGATTGAGACGCTCTTGTTATTCATCGCTTTACGCGGTTGCGGCATTATCTGCGGTTTTGATGTTTGCTGGTTGTTCGAGCACGGGAAGCAAGTCAAATAGCGCCAATAATGCTAACAGCGCCAGCAGCGCGAATCCATCGAGCAGTGCGCAGCCGGAATCCTCTGCGGCCGCTCCGGTTCAAGCCGAAAGCGCTCCGGCACCTGAGCCGGTGACGATCCCGGCGGGAACAGAGATTCACGTGATTCTGGATACGGCCGTTTCGAGCCGCAACAGCGCGCCGGGGGACAGCTTCGATGCTACCGTCTCGGAGCCGGTGATGGTACACGGCAGAGTGGTCATACGACGCGATGCCCGCGCCCGGGGAGTGGTGGTTGATGCGCGCCCGTCGGGGCGATTGTCCAAACCAGCTTTGCTCTCCATAGAATTAAGATCTGTGCAATCAAACGGAGCATGGGTGCCGGTTCGCACGCGTTCACTGACGATGGAAGGGAAGTCGCACAAGAAAAGAGACATCGTCGCTATTGGCGGTGGTTCCGCGCTTGGCGCGATCATCGGCGGGATTGCCGGAGGCGGCAAAGGTGCCGTCATTGGCGCCGCGGCAGGCGGCGGCGCGGGTACGGCAGGCGCCGCCGTAACGGGCAAGAAGGACATCACGCTGCCTGCCGAATCTCATTTGGCGTTTCGCCTCGCGCGTTCCGCTACAGTGCAGATGCAGTAGAAAGGGACGAGTCATTATGTGTCGGGCAGGAAATGCTTCTGCCCGACGCCCAGTCTGCCGATACTCACGTCAATGCGGAGTTTGGAAGCCTTCCCCAGATGACCACCTTCGCCCAAAATGGAATTCTGCTGAAAAATACATAGTTACTTGATTAATACATTAATATGGTCTAGGATGCCTTCCCGTTCTGGCACTCGCCAGACAAGGCGAAGGCCAGTGGGAAGTCGCAAGCTGCGTGTCTTGTGCCAATTAGGGATTTTCCGCAATTGGCGCGCGAGTTGCTCCTCAATTGAGGAAATCTGGCCCGAAATGGGGCTTGGGGGAAATTCACGATGAGGCATGCATAAAAGTGGAGTCCAGCGCAGTGGCTACGTCGGAAGCGCGAACGCCAGAACGAGCTGAGGCGGCTACAGTCCTCATCGTGGACGATGAGGAATCGGCGCTGCGGCTTTGCGCGGACATTGCTGCGGAGGCCGGCCTGCGCGTGCGCACCGCGAGCACCACGGAAAAGGCGCTTGAGACTCTGGATGAATATCCCATAGACATTGTCCTTACCGACCTGCGTGTGCCCGAGTTGGGCGGCTTGGAGCTGCTGCGTCGTATACGGCAGCACTATCCCGAAGTATCGGTTTTGGTGCTTACGCAATACGGCACCATACAGACCGCCGTCGAAGCGACACGAATGGGAGCGGCGGATTATGTCACTAAGCCATTCCATATTGACGAGTTACGTCGAAAATTGCAGCGATTGATTCATGAGCAGGAGCTGGATCAGGAAAATCGCGTATTGCGCGAACAACTTCGCACGCGCCCCGGCTATAAAGAGCTTATCGGCACATCGCCGAAAATGCAGCGCGTCTACAAGCTCATCGAAAAAGTCAGCCAGCATAATTATCCGGTGCTGATTCTTGGCGAGAGTGGGACAGGAAAGGAGCTTGTGGCGCGCTCGATTCATTTTTCAGGCGGACGCAAGAGCAAGCCTTTCGTTCCGCTGGACTGTTCCGCGTTGGTGCCGACACTGATCGAGTCCGAACTCTTTGGGTACGTCAAAGGCGCCTTCACCGGCGCGATGCACACAAAGCAGGGCGTCTTCGAAAGCGCCGACGGGGGCACGTTGTTTCTGGACGAGATTGGAAACTTGCCGGTCGATATGCAGGCCAAGCTGTTGCGTGTTTTGCAAGAGCGCGAGGTCAAGCCGGTCGGTTCGAACGACCGGCTCCGCATCGATGTCAGAGTGATCGCGGCTACGAATAGCAACTTGGAGGCCGCAGTTCAAGAGAACGCATTCCGCAAGGACCTCTTCTTCCGGCTGAACGTGGTGCAGATCAAGATTCCGCCGCTGCGCGAGCGCAAAAGCGATATTCCTTTGCTCGTGCAGGCTTTTTTGGAGAAGTTCGTCGACCCGGGCAGCCGCGCTCCAATGCTTGCCGAGGACGCCTTGGCGCGGCTGACGGCCTATGATTGGCCGGGAAACGTGCGTGAACTGGAGAATGCCATCGAGCGCGCCGTCGCGCTGGGCTCAGGCCCGATTTTGCATTCCGGCGACCTGCCAAGCAATCTTCAATATGGACAGGCTCCTACGGAGCAAGTGTTCTCTTCGACAAGCGACGTGGTTCCACTTGAGGAGACGGAACGCCGTGCCATTTTACACGCGCTGCGCGAGGCCGCCGGTGATAAATTGGTGGCGGCAAGGCTGCTGCGCATCGGCAAGACAACGCTCTACCGCAAATTGAAGCAGTATCAGGCAGAAGTAAAAGAGAACTAGCTCGATCCAGCATGCCGCTCGCTCACGCAGGCGCTTTGTCTGCAGAAATTTCTCGCTGCTTAAATTCCCATACAGGACGCTTGCCGCACCGGACTGGGAATCCTCGCTGTTCCACACCCGCTCACATGAAATCGTAAGTGTCTAAATCTCTTGCGTTTTGCTGATTCCTTTGCGTTGGTAGCCCTGATGCATACGGCGATGCCGAGGAACGAGCGTGGACTACATTCAGGAGTATCAAATCCACAGATTCTTGCGGCGCGCGCTGGTCATCTTGGTTTTTGTGGGCGGGATTCTGCTCTCCTGCTACGGCATCCTCAGAATGGGGCGGTGAACGCGATGTCGCGCCCGTTCTGGTTGCGTCCGCTTCCGCTTGCTGAAAGGCCAGAAGACAGCGTTGCTAAAGCTGCCGCTCTTGGCGAGCCGCTCGAAGCTCTTTTGCGAACGGGCGCTGCATGCTTGTTGGAGGCCGTGAACGCGGACCGCGCCGGCGTCTGGGCAGAAGAAGTAGCGGGTGAGCCGCTGTGGCGCGGCCAGTTGGCCCAAGTAGAGAGCATCGGGCCGATCTCGGCGAGCTGCAATGTGAATTCCTATGAAGCGTTCCCTGTGGAATTTAACGACATGAATGCGCCGCTGGAGTTCTTCGCGCCGGTATTCCCGGTAGGGCCGCGCGATTTCTTCGAGGGCATATCCACAGCCGTAGGAATGCCGCTCAAAGTGGGCGATTGCATTCTAGGAGCGTTGCTGGCGTGTAGCAGGCGTCCAGGCAAGCTGGCGGGCCGGGAGGTTTTGGAAAATATCGCCGCAGAGATCGCTGTGTCGGTGTACTCAAATCGGTCGCGGGCGCAGCTCGAACGCACGCATCAGGCCCTGCATTTGCGCGAGGAAATTGAGCATTTGATTGCCAGCGGCGCTCCTGCGGACGACGTTCTGCGGCGCATATTGTCCGCAGTGGTACGGCAGACGGGCGCTCAGTTTGCGGGAGTGGCGCGCCGGCTGGAAACATCGCTGCGATGGGAAGCATTTTCCGGCACGCAGGCGCCGGAGCCCCTGCAGCGGGCTTTTTTCGCTTTAGCGACTGCGGTTTTTCTGGACCGCGAAGCGATTCTTCGCGACATTCCCAACGGCTCCTTGCCAGGATTGTCTGTGGTCGGCTTGCCGCTCAGCTTTTCGCGTGACGAATCGCTGGTTTTGCTTGCCGGCTACCGTTGCGGCGACAGGATCCCGCTGGAAACGCTGGAGGGTTTCCGAGCGCTGGCCACCAACGCTCGCGCAGCCTCAACTGGCCGGGAGGCCGATTCCGCTTACCGCTCCCTGTTCGAATCGAGCACAGAAGCACTGATTGTAGCGGACAGCAAGGGCCGCATCTTGGAGGCAAATCGTTACGCGCGAGAACTGCTGCGGTGGAAAAGTGACCTCGGTTCGACCATCGCGATTGCTGAATTCTTTGCGCAGCCGGACCCCAGCGAATTTGATACCTGGTTCAGCCGCGCAGTATCCGACGTTCGCGTGACACCGATGGAAGCGCAGCTCGAGAATGGGCTGAAAGTGCGCCTGGGGCTGCGCCACATGCTCGCCGGAAGCCGGCGCGTGCTGCTCGCGCTTGAGGAGGGTTCCATCGTGGAACGCGCAGAGCGCCTCTGGAAACAAACGCACGCGGAGCTTGGCAGCGTGCTCGATGCCGTGCAATGCGGGGTTGTGGTGCTCTCTGCCGATGGGCGGATCCGCTTCGCTAATGCGCAATTCGGCGCGTTGTTTGGGCTCGATGCGCGCAGATTGCAATCGTTGGGCGCATTTAATGATTTGGCTGCGGCAATCGAATCCTGCCTTCGCAGTCCGGCTTGCTATCGTGCGCCATGGAACTCGTTTGCGGCCGGGTCAGGCGACGCAGTGCATGACGAGATGGAGGTCCTCGCTCCGGCGGCGCGAGTTATTAAACGATACGCGCGGCCAGTGTTGGACGACGAGGGCCGGCGATTTGGCTGGCTGGAAGTCTATTGGGACATTACCAGCCAGCGACAGCTTGAGTCGAAGTGGCTGCAAACCGAAAAAATGGCCTCTGTGGGGCAGGTCGCTACAGGAATCGCGCACGAGCTCAATAATCCGCTGACTTCCATCATAGTCTACGCGCAGCTGCTATTGGAACGCGACGCGCCCGAAGCTCAGCGCGGCGAGGGCAAAATGATTTTCGATGAGGCGGAACGCGCTCGCCGCATCGTGAAAAATCTGCTTTCCTTCGCTCGCCCAGCGCAGCACGAACGCACTCGCGCGGATATCAACGACATCATCGAGCGCACAGTCGCTCTTCGCGGCTATGAATTAAAGCTCCGGAATATCGCAGTACGATGCGAACTTGAACCTGGCCTGCCGCCGACCTTGGGCGATCCGCATCAACTCCAGCAGGTTGTGCTGAATCTGCTAGTCAATGCCGAGCAGGCCATCGCGGAAAATCACGTGAATGGTGTGATTCAGGTGCGCACTCGGAAAAGTTCGGCAGATCGTCTGTCCATCGACATTTCCGATAATGGCCCCGGAATTGCGCGGGAAATTTCAAGCAAAATTTTCGACTGGTTCTTCACCACGAAAGCTCCCGAGATCGGCACAGGCCTTGGTCTGGCCATTGTCCGCAGTATCGTGGCGCAGCATGAGGGAGAAGTTTCTTTTGAAAATCTTCCCCTGGGAGGCGCAAAGTTCACCGTGCAATTGCCGGTCCTGCCGGTGCCAGCGATTGCAGCAGCGACGCCAGCAGCAAAAACAGGGGAACCTGCAACTGTCGCGAAATCTCGCGCCGCGCGCATTTTGATTGTAGAGGACGAACCAACCGTGGCCCATTTGATTGCCGATGTGCTGCGTGAGGACGGCAATCAAGTTGAGGCCGTGCTGGACAGTCAGGAGGGACTGCTGCGCGTTTCTCGCAGCTACTATGATCTGGTCATTTGCGACCTGCGTATGCCGTGCCTCGACGGGCCGGCGTTTTACGGTGCACTGGTTCGCAGCGGCAATACCGCTCGCCACCGCATTTTGTTCATCACTGGCGACATGCTTCGCCCTCGTACCATCGAATTTCTGCAGTTGCACCAATTGCAGCATCTCGCCAAACCATTTTTGGTGGAAGAGCTGAAGCTTGCGGTCTACCGCGTTCTCGCTCGCGGCGGCGCCGCAGTTCCCGCAAATCTCGCGAGCGCGGAGGCCCACGGGTGAATATAGCGAATTTCAGAAAAGAGGCGCGCTTATGAGCGGGCAAAGAGTGCAAGTGCTGATTGGCATGATCGAGGGAGAATCTCGCCAGAATCTCATAGCAGTCATTCGCGCGGCGCGTTCCTTCGAAGTTGCCAGTGTCGCTAGTTTGGCTGGGTTGGAATCCGCCGCCTCATGCTACCTGCCGGATGTGGTCGTGTTGAGCGAGGAGATTGTAACCGCGGGGATTTCTCTGGGGGAAGCGACACGCCGCCTTGCCGCTTTTGCTCCTGTGATTGTGCTGGCATCCTCCGAACGGCACATGGAACTGGTGGGCCTGGTGATTTCGGGCCAGGTGGATCTCGTCACGCTTTCGGATGGCTTTGCGTCGGTGGTGGCGGCTCTCATTGAGCGCCGGCTGAATTCGTCGGACGGCTATTCGCGCGAATTTCGCTCCGAATGGAGCGCCGACGTGCCGTCCGACTTTGCGGAAATTCTCCGCCACGAAATTAACAATCCGCTGACCGGCATTTTGGGCAATGCCGAACTGCTGCTCTCGCAACTTCGCGGAAAGCTGCCGGCGAGTTCCGTGCAACGGCTGGAAACGGTAATTGATCTTGCCGTTCGATTGCGCGAGAAAGTCCGCTGTCTGGCGGCGGAGCCGAGCAGTCGCGAGCCGAGCGTGCATTCCTTGTAAAAGGTTCCACTGAGGACATTACAGGCCGCGTGGCGCGGATTATTGGTTTGCTTTTGCGAGCAACAGGCTCACTCCGTCCGCAAAATCTTTTTCCGGAGCGATCAGGCTGAGCACCAGCCGTCCAGGCTCTGAGAAGTCATAAAAATGGCCTGGATGAACGTAAACACCTTCCTCGCGCAGTAATTCAAAAGCGAACTCTTCTTCATCGCGCAAGCCAGACGCACGCAGAATCGCATACCAGCCGCCTTCGATTTTCAGGCGGGAGCACGCTTGCTGCGCGCCAAGCTGCCGATCCAGCTCCGTAAGATTCTTTATGACGCGCGCCATAACCTGCTCCTGAAACGCGGTCCGTTGCTCCATAAAGGCCGGCAATGCCAGTTGCACAGGCGCGTTCATTGACAGATAGGTGTCAGCGATCACTTCCAGGCGGGCGATTGCCTGAGCTTTCCATTTTTCGGGGCCGTTTACGATGAGCCAGGAGGCTTTCATCTGCGGCAATCCGGAGATTTTCGAGATGCCGCTTAAGGTGAAGGTAAGCGCACCTGAATTTGCAGCGAAGCTCGCCGGCCGTTCTTCCGCCAGCGAGAAATCCAGAAAAACTTCATCGGCAAGCAGAGCCAAATCATGCGCCGCGCAAACAGCGCTGAGTCCCTTCATCTCTGCCGATTTCACGTACTGGCCAGTGGGATTATTCGGATTCACAACGATGATGCCTCGCGTGCGCGCGGTCACGCTTTTGTCGATGGCTTGAGAATCGATTTGCCAGCCGTGGTCGTAACCCAGCGGGTAGCGGATGAGCTTCACGTCATGAATGTCGGCCAGAAAATCAAAGAGCGGATAGCTTGGGCACGGTACCAGTATTCCGTCGCCCGGATTGCACAGGAAGCGAAAAACGAATGAATAGGCTTCGCTCGTGCTGGTTGTGAGAAAAATATCTTCGAGGGGCACTGCTGCGCCACGTTCGGCGTAATATTGCGCCACTGCTGCGCGCGCGCTGGCTATTCCCTTTGGATTTGGTTCATAGCGAAGGACGGCGGGATTCGAAAGCGCGTCGCGAATGGCCTGTTCGTCATACTGGAATCCGCATTCTGTTGGATTTGAAATGGTCAAATCGAGCAGCGGCTTTCCGCTGGCGCGATGCGCGGCCAGCGCGGAACTCAAACGATTGGACTCGAGGTTCCAGTTAGTGCGCTGAGCAAACATCCGTTTGACGGTGCTTACGTTTTTTCCGGCCGAATCTCTGAAGATTACCACGACTCGCCAAACGTGCTCGCGCGAGAATACACAGAACCACGCGCGGGGCGGCCGCAGGATTTATCTTCTTCAATCAACCTCAATCAAGTTGCTATCGCCGCAAAGTTCTCCTACCATGGGCTGCTTCGTACCGATGGTGAATGGGCGGAGCGCAAGCAGCGCTGCCCAATAGATTATTATGCCCCGAACTCCTCGACTACTCGTGCTGGATCCCGCTGGCGTGCGCCGTGAAGTGTCGCTCGCTTCTTTTCCTTTTCGTATCGGCCGGCAAACAGGCAATGAACTGGTGCTCCGCGACAGCCGCATCAGCCGCCAGCAGGCGCAGATCGCAGCCGCAGACGGGGGATATTTTCTCGAAGATCTTGGCAGCCGCCACGGCACTTTCGTCAACGGTCAGCGTATCACCGGGCTTCATACCCTTTCACCGAAGGATGCCATTGACTTCGGCATGCCGGATTCGTTCAAGCTGGTCTACCTGGGTGATGAAGCAACGCTCGAAGAGCTCATCGAGCAAGTCGAAAAGCCCGCGCCCGCCACTCCCGGAACTCAGGGGCTTTATCATCTAGGCGTTTTGCTGGAGGTTGCGCGCACGCTGGGCTCGGGCCTGTCGCTCGAAGACGTGCTCGCCGCGGTGGTCGATGCGGCCATTCGCGTCACGCGCACCGAGCGCGGCGTGCTGCTGCTCGCAAATGACGCCGGACAACTTGCGCCGGTCGTGGCGCGGGACGCGAAGGGCGAGCTGATTGCCGCCGATCAATTGAAAATCTCCTCTGGCGTGCTCAAGCGTGTCGCCGATTCGCGGCGCGAGCTCATTGTGAGCGATACAGGCGACGAGGTCAGCCTTGGACAGCAAGCGAGCGTCGCTTCGCTGTCGCTACTCACGATTGTTGCTATTCCCATCGAGAAGCTTCCAGTCATCGCCGCCGTGGACCTCACCATTACTTCAGAGGAAGCCGAGCTTCTCGGCGTTCTTTACCTCGACAGCCGCTCGCCTTCAACCGCGTTCACGGAAATCGACCGCGAGGTTCTGCGGACGCTCGCGCACGAAGCCGCCAATGTGATCGAAAACGCGCGTTTGTTTTCCGCCTCGCGAGCCAAAGCGCGCCTCGATCATGAAATTGAAATTGCCAGCCAAATTCAGCGCGACCTGCTCCCCAAGACATTTCCGCAGATGCCACATGTTGCGGTGACCGGCTCGACGCTTGCCTGCCATTCCGTTGGCGGAGATTGTTTCGATGTGGTAGCTCTGAGCGGCGGCCGCTTCGGATTTTTTGTCGGCGACGTTGCCGGCAAGGGCGTTGCCGCGTCGCTGCTGGCCACACTTCTGCTGGGAGTGTTTTACACAACGGCGGCTTTGGACATTCCGCTGGCCGAAATCACCAAACGCGTCAACCAATTTCTCTGCGAACGTTCAAGCGAAGATCGCTACGCGACGCTTTTTTATGGCGTTCTGGATCCGGCGGGAAATCTCGAATACATCAATGCCGGGCACGTGCCGCCGTTGGTGCGTCGCGCTTCCGGAGAGCTCCTCGAGCTGCCTTCGTCGAATTTCCCAGTCGGAATGTTCCAGGAAGCGGAATTTGCGACGGAGCGAGTGTCGCTTTCCGCAGGAGATTATCTGGTGATTTACAGCGACGGCGTTTCCGAGGCGCGCAACCTTCGCGATGACATGTTCGAACAGGAGCGGCTGAGTTCGCTGATGCGCAGTTTTTCTGGTGAAAACGTCGAGCAACTTGCCGACGCGATCCGCACCGGCGTCCGCAACTTCACGGGCGGCGCGCCGCAAGCCGACGACATCACCATGGTCATCGTGCAATACAAAGGCTGAAGCCCACACGGCGGGGCTAGGATCCGGTGGAGGAGTAGTGGCGCGTGCCGAGATTCCACATGAAGATGGCCAGCGCCAGGAATCCGGCAGCGACGAGAGGAACAAATGGCAAATACTCCGGCGTGACGGAATGGCCCAGCAGGCGGACGCTGGGATAAAAAGAGGCGAGGCCAAACGGAATGATCCAGCACAAGAAGAACTGTACTGCCCCGGAGTAAATCGAGAGCGGATAGCGACCGAAGGCAATCAGATTCCACACCGGAGGATGCACTCCAATGCGGTCTTCGAACCAAAACGAGATGGTGGTCAGTAGCAGAAAAACCGAAACGTAGATCACGCCTGCGCACAGGCCCCAGAAAATCAGAAGTGATAATTTGCCCGGAGTCCAATGAACGTGAAGCCGGCTCGACGCCCACCAGATGCAAAAGAGCCCGGTAGCGATTTCCTGCATGGATTCAACGCGAAACTGCTCAAAAAGCACCTGAAACAGGGTCGAAACGGGGCGCAGCATGACGCGATCGAATTTCCCTTCGATGATGTAGTTGTTTCCGAAGTCGTACAAATTCAGGCTGATGATGTTGAACATTCCGTACGGCAAAAGCGAAAATCCATACAAGAAAACTTCTTCAGGCAGAGTCCATCCGGCGAGGCTAGGGACTTTTTTGAAGAGGACAATCACAAAAAGAAGCGCGAAGACTGTTGCAGCAAAGCTCGTCGCCGTCGAGACAATGAAATCGCCACGGTAGGCCATGCGCATCTTCACGTATTGAGAAAAATATTCGCCGAAGAGAATGCAGTGGCGCGAGAAGCCACGCGTAAAGCGCCGTGCCCAGTTTTCCGCGCCTTCGGTTTCGACTAGATTTGCGCGCGAACTCACGTTCTATCCTCCATGAATGGTGATCTTTTTTGTGGCGCGCTCCCACCACCAGTGCGCGGCGAAAAGCAGAATGACCGCCCAAATCCACTGCACGGCGAGCCATTGAATCGCTTCGCGCGTGGAAAATCTTCCCAGGTAAATCGAAAGTGGCGTGTAGGCGATATGTTCGAAGGGCAGCCAGGCCAGCACGCGCGCGACGGCTCTCGGAAAATAAGTCATGGGAATCAGCAAGCCGGAGAGCAATTCGATCAGCCAGTACTTCGCGCGAATCATCGCCAGAATGGACTTCAACGGAATCGCGCATGTGCCAATCATGAAATTAATTGCAGCCATCAGAAAAAACGCGCCGAGGACGCCGATTACAAAGAGCGCGAAATCTGTTTTTGACGCCGGGCCTTGCACGGGGAAAATCAGCGAGACCACGATGGCTGTCGGAACGGTAAGCAGTCCAAGGCGAAATGCGGATTCGCCCATGGCGCGAAAAATCCACATCCACTGCACGGAAACCGGCTTGATCAAATCCATGGCGATTTTGCCTTCAATCACCTCGTAGGCCATTTCCTGATCAATCGTGTTCCAGTAAAACGAGCGGATAATCCAGCCGACGCTGATGTAGGTGATCATTTGCGGCAGGGTGAATCCCGCGATGGGGCCGGAGGCGTGGCGAAACACGGCGCTCCAAATGAAGTAGTACACGGTGACGTTCAAAAAATAAGTGATGATTCCGGTGAAATAGCGCAACCGGAACGCAAGAATATTGACGAAGCCGATGCGGGAGAATTCGGCGTACGGCGCAAGCGCTGCTTGGACGCGGCTGGCCACTAAAACTTCCCTTGAATCTGTGAGCGAGCAATCATGGGATGAGCGGCGAGCGCCTTCTTGCCTTTCTCGTCAGACCCGCCATGGCAGGCAAGCTGTGCCGAACTGCACTAAAATTGTGCATTTTTACCTTGGATGAAGTGCGCTTTCATTGCGATTAGAAGTGTACCCGGTCGGTTGTTTTGTGTAACTTACATCGAGTTCTAATTTTTCATAGGATTTGCGATTAGAGTACTGATACCTCTTGAAGGCCGTGGCCAGTGGTGAGGGGTCAGTGGTCAGCAATCAAATGAGTCCTTTCATAAGGGCCAAAAGTGGCACTATTGGCCTCCATAAATGATAAAGGCCGCCCAAGGCGGCCGTGCAGTTCTCCTGCGCGAATTGTCCGGCTGGCTCTCCAGCCGAAGAGTCCAATATACGGGAGAGTCAACGTAAAGTCAAGGGAAATCGCGTAGTGGGTCAGTTTGAATTTTGACTCCTTATGTCACGATCAAGAAATTCAAACTGACCCACCACCTGGGGCTTTTTGGTACGGCAAGACTTTGCGCGAGGCGCAGCAGCTGGAAAACTGCGAGCACCCGATGCCGCGGATGCGTTTAGGGCGGTCCGGACGCAGCCGGGAGCGGAGAACCGAGTGAAAAACAAAGCGGGGAGGCTGAGCGGCCTCCCCGGTTAAAGGTTGTTTGCTGCGCATGCTGGACGCGCAGCAAACGGTGATTGAGCGCTTGGGCCTAGAAGGTGAACTCCACGCCGAACTCCGCACGGAACGACTTCGGAAGCACCGTTCCACTCGCAGCGATAAATCCATTTGGTTGCTCGAAGTTCGATTGTCGAACGTTCGTGTGGAAGTTGTTGCCGAAATTAGCGCGGTTAGTCAGATCGTAGCCGTTGAATACCAGGCTCAGAGTTCCTTTGTCGCCGAATTTAATGTTCTTTGTTACCCGAGTGTCCAATTCGAAGAAATCCTGTCCCCGCACGGTGTCAAACCCCACCATTTTGCATGTGGCGGCGGCGAGACAAGCCTGCTGCTGGGAAGCAGAGTCCTGTGCGTAAGTAGTGAAATCACTAGGGTTTGATACAGGTACGATGGCCTGAGCAGTTCCGTTTCGGGAGCCGACGCCGAGCACATCGTGTCCCGCTGCCGCTGTGTAGGGCCGGGCGGAGCCGAACTGCATGATGGGTCCAACGTCAAAGCCCCAAGGCAGGCTTACGATGCCGCTGAGGGCGATGTGATGGCGCTCATCGTTGGGCACGGGCCCAAAATCCACGGCCGGATTCCAGGGGTTGAATGGATTCACGGGACGGTTACCGAATGAAGCGGCGTTGCCATCCCAGCCGACCGCGCGCGAAAGCACGTAGCTCGCGTTGATAGTGAAGTGCCGGTTCATGCGGCGCCGATAGACGAAGTTCAGGCCATCATAGCGCGAGCGACCTTGCGATGCGGCATCATCGGAGGGCCCGAGGATCGGGAGACCGGCGGCGGTTAGGGCCGCCGTCAACACTCGCTGGCTAGTTGCAGGATTGACGGGGTTGAAATTGAAGGTATCGGCCTCATGCAATCCTAGCTCGTGGACATAATCCACTTCAAAGCTCGAATAGCTGTTGATGCCATAGGTATAGCCGATATTGAACTGCTCAGAATACGGATTGCGATAATTCGGGTCCATCAGACGTCCCGTTGCGCCATCCGGCAACTGCGTGGGAGGCGGTGGTGAAGCTGGAAGCGGGTCCACACCGAAGCGCCACTGGTTGAGAGGAATGGTAGTTCCGGGCACGTAGCAGACCGACGGGTTCGCCGTACAAGTTGGGTCGTTAGGCCCAGTCGAGCTAAGCGAATAAGTCGTCGCGAAGATTGTCGGATTGGCCTGCTGCATCATAAAAAGGGGAATATTGATGAAGGTTTGGCCGAAGTACAGTCCGTAACCGCCATTGAGGACGTGTTTGCCGGTACCGGTGACATCCCAGGCGAAGCCGATGCGGGGGCTCCAGCCGCGGTTATCGTCCTGCGGGATCTTGGAGGCCAACGGATTGCCGATAGCCTTCAATTCCTGATAGGTGCGATTGTTGGGAATCTCATTGCTGGCGTAAAGGCCGATATCCTTGTCCCAACGAACGCCCAAATTCAATGTGAAACCCGGCCGAACCTTCCAGTCGTCCTGGAAATAGACGCCGAACATTTTGGTCCCGCCATTCATGAAGAAGTTCGGATCACCGGCAGCTCCGGTCATTGAGCCTATAGCCCCGGGCGTTGCAAAACCGTCCGGATAGCAGAATGAATAGCCAGTGGTACCGCACTTCGAATAATTTGGATCCAGGCCGAGGATCCACTCCGGGCTATCCAGAAACGACAGGGTCGGAACAGGCGTAAATTCGAACAGTCCGCCTAATACCGGTTCCCAAACGAAGTCTACGCCTGTGTGGAAAGTGTGGACGCCGTGAATGATTGAGATGTCGTCTTTGAATTGCCACTTCTTCTGAATGGACTGCTGGGGCACGTTGCCGTTCGTTCCGAAGTTGCTGCCATCGGAGAAACTGACCGTGAAGGGGGAGAATTTACTGGTGCCGATTACGTTATTCCAATACTGATAACCGACGGTGGCATCGTTTACGATATTGGGCGAAATTACGGAGTTTAGGGTCAGGCTCGAGAGGATCAAATGGTTTGTGGTGAAGTTTCCGGCTGTTAAATCGTTATTGTTTGCGGACTGGTCATTGAGGCTGTTGTTGTTCTGTGCTGTGTAAACGACAAATAGGGACTCATTTGGGCTAAAGCGGTGGTCCAGGCGGCCATTGTAACGCCAGTCAAAATATGGGGTGGGAATCGTCGGAGAGGGCTGGGCCCCGATTGGCTCAGCAAGGGTCAAGCTGTTCAGAGCTTCGGCCGTGATGGGATCGGCTGTGTGCTCACGCTGGCGTTCGAGAGCGAAGAAGAAGAAGTCTTTGTCTTTGCGGATTGGGCCGCCGATGTCTCCGCCAAACTCCTGGCGCTGAAATTTCGGCGTCGGCTGGTTGCTCTGCTGGGAGAAATAGTCGTTGGCATTCAGATCCGTTTGGGTGTCGTAGAAGTAGCCGCCGCCATGAAAGCGGTTGGTACCAGCCTTGGTGATGACATTGATGGCAGCGCCTTCACTGCGACCATTCTGGGCAGAGAAGCGCTGGGTAGAGATGTCGAATTCCTGAACGGCAGAGAGCGGAAGCTGCATGACCGGGCCGCCAACAGTGTTGTCTTTGTCGTCTATTCCGTTGACGGTGACGTTGATGTTGCGGCCATTGGAGCCGTTAATGGCGACAACCGCAACGCGGTTCTTGGTGGGGTCGTAGGAATTGACCGGGCGGGCTCCCGGAGCGAGATAGGCGAGGTTGCCGAAGTCGCGGCCATTCAGGGGCATGTTCTGGATGGTCTGCTGGGTGACTTCCATTCCGACGCTGGTCTTGGTCGTGTCCACGAGGGGCGCTTGCTCGGTGACGGTGACTGTTTGCTCGACGGAGCCAGTCTGAAGAGTGACATTTTGGGTTGAGGTCTGACCGACGATCAACTCAGTCGAGGCAATCGTGACGGTCTTGAAACCGGTCATGGTTACCTTCAGTTCATAATTGCCAGCAGGCAGGAGCGGAAAGCTATATGAACCCTCGCCCGTGGTTTTCATGGTGCGGGTCAGGCCGGTGTCTTTGTTCGTGATAGTGACTTGGGCGTTAGGGACGACGGCACCGGAAGAGTCCACGACTGTTCCCGTGATCGAAGCGCTGGCGGTTGCCTGCGCCCAGACGTTGCCGGATAGAAGAGTCAAACTCAAGGCCACTAGACAAAACACGCCAAATTTCTTCATTGCTGCCTCCACTTAATGTGTAGTAACTCCGAATACTGCTCGGCTGATCGACGCGCCAGAAAGATCTCAGAAAAAGGAAAGACACACCCCGCGGTTGGGATGAGCAATCGCTTTGCCGCTTTATAAATTATCTTTTCTCGCTTTTAGAATGTTGAGCATACCGAGTTCAGCGAAGGCGATTCTTCTAGATTAAGTCATGGAAAGATACTAAAAATCATATTTGTATACGTGAATTGGAATCGCGGTCTAAGGAGACATCGGCTTGCTCGGCGTACGAATGGCGTCAGCAGCTTTGCGGATTTGTTGCCAGGCGTGGTCGACGTGGCGGAGTTCGGTGTTGGTTTGGCCGATGCTCATGCGCAGAGTGAATTTGCCGTCGAGTTTGGTGTGCGTGAGGTAGAGTTCGCCGCTACGGTTTACGCGGTCCATGATGGATTGCATGATTTCGTCGCCGCCGCGATGGCGAAAGCAGACTAAGTTGAGCGGGACGGGCGCGGCGAGCTCGAAATTCTTATCGGCTGCGATCCATGAAGCGAATTTCTGCGCGAGGTCAACGTGGCGGCGAATGTGATGCTGCAAACCTTCGATTCCATAGTGGCGGATGACAAACCACAACTTCAGCGCGCGGAAACGCCGGCCGAGTTGGATGTGCCAGTCGCGATAATCGATCACCGCGCCAGATTCAGTGGCCTTGTTGCGCAAATATTCCGGAAGTACGCTCATGGTTTGAATCAGATCGCCGCGATTGGCGACATAGAAACAGTCGCAGTCGAAATTTGTGAACATCCATTTGTGCGGATTGAAGCAGTAACTGTCGGCGAACTCGAGGCCATCGTGAATCCAGCGAAACTCGGGGCAAATCGCGGCGGTGCCGGACATTGCTGCGTCCACGTGCAGCCATAGTTTGTGTTCGCGGCAGATTTTGCCGATGGCGCGCACGGGGTCCATGGCGTTTGAAGAAGTGGTGCCGACGGTTGCGCAGACGAAAAACGGAATGCGTTCCGCGCCGGCGTCCTCGCGGATTTGCGCCGCCAGCGCGTCGGGGCGCATGGCAAACTTGTCGTCCACTTCGATCAATCGCAAATTTCTGCGGCCGATACCGGCGATTTTCGCTGCTTTCTCGATGGAGGAATGCGCTTGCGAAGAGGTGTAAGCAACCAGGTTTCCATTGCAGCCGCGCTCATTGGAATCGAAATTTGTGGCGCGTTCGCGAGCCGCCAGAAGGGCGCAGAGCGAAGAACTCGAAGCGGTATCTTGAAGCACGCCGCCGCCGGTGCTGCTTGACAAAAATGCTTTCGGCAAATGCAGCATCCCGGCTATCCAATCGAGCATGTGCGTTTCGAGTTCAGTGCACGCGGGACTTGTGGCCCAAAGCATTCCCTGAACGCCTAATCCGGCGGAAAGCATTTCGCCCATGATGGAAGGGAACGAGGTATTCGACGGAAAAAATGCGAAGAAATTTGGCGATTGCCAGTGAGTGATGCCGGGGAGGATCAATTTCTCGACGTCGCGCAGCATGGCGTCGAATGTCTCGCCTTGCTGCGGGGCGCTTTTCGGCAGCGTCGCGCGGATTGCGCCCGGCTTCACTACCGACATGACCGGAAACGATTCGATGCGCGCGTAATAATCGGCGATCCAATCCACCACGGCTTTGCCGTGACGGCGGAATTCCTCGGGGGTCATGTGAAAGCTGCCGGTGTCCGGCGCTTGCTTGATTATCGTCAGCGTGGGTCTCCTAAATGGCGACTTCGTGCAGGGCCGCGCCCGCGTAAATTCGTTTCACCACTTCTTCGATGGGTTCGTCTTCGATGAGGAGATCGCGCACTTCCACAGTATTGAGAATTTGGCGGATCAAATCCGCGGTGGCCATTCTGGTGCGATCAAAACGAATGAGATAAGTGAGCTGGTCAACTTGCTCCAGTTCGAGCCCGTCACGGACAAACGATTGGACACGCGCGAGCTGATCGGAATCCTTCACGGCAAATTTAATCTGCTTGGTG
Source organism: Candidatus Acidiferrales bacterium (assembly GCA_035933545.1). Classification (GTDB taxonomy): domain Bacteria; phylum Acidobacteriota; class Terriglobia; order Acidiferrales; family UBA7541; genus DAHUXN01. Next base: position 34,563 of record DASYYQ010000087.1, read on the forward strand.
CGGAGCAATTTTTGCTTGAGCAAGTCGAGCGGGCCATCGTAGAGGAGGCGGCCGTGGTCAATAATCATAATGCGGCGGCAGAGTTCCTCGATGTCGTCGAGGTCATGCGTGGTGAGCAGGACGGTGGTTTGAAATTCGCGATTGATGGCGCGCAGGAATTTGCGAATCTGGTCCTTGGCGACCACGTCGAGGCCAATGGTTGGCTCGTCGAGGAAGAGCAGCGGCGGATTATGCAGCAAGGCCGCGGCCAAATCGCAGCGCATTCTTTCGCCGAGGGAAAGTTTGCGCACTGGCGTGAACAAGTAATCCTGAATTCCTAGAATCTGATTGAACTTTTCCATGCGTTCGCGGAAATCGCGCTCCGGCACTTCGTAAATGCGCCGCAGGAGCTTGAACGATTCAACGACCGCGATGTCCCACCACAGTTGCGTGCGCTGGCCAAAAACCACGCCAATGGTCTTCACGTATTGGCGGCGCTGCTTGTAAGGAAGAAAGCCGTTGACGCGAGCTTCGCCGGAGCTGGGGATTAGAATTCCCGTGAGCATTTTGATGCTGGTGGATTTTCCCGCGCCGTTCGGGCCGATGTAGCCGACCATCTCGCCGCGGTCCACCGCGAAACTGACGCGATCGACGGCGCGCACGGTTATGTGTTCGCGGACAAATAAATTTTGAATGGAGCCCCACACGCCTTCGCGACGTTTGAATGTGCGGAAGTCTTTCGAGAGTTCGCGAACGTCGATGAGCGGCGCGTCAGCCATGTCGAAGCGATTCTAGCATGGAGTGATTCGCCAATAATTACGGTGCGGGGGCCGGACCAGCAGACAACGCAGACGATGGCTGTATTTTCTATGGCTTTTGACGATGTTAGGTGCGGAAGAGCACGTCTTCGCGGTTGAACATGCGCACCGCCCAGGTGATGGCAATTCCTGCATACAGGCAGGTCATTCCAAAAATCGCAGCGATATAGAGCCACGGATAAGAGCCGCCGATGATCTCCTTGCTCACCAGGCTGGTATTGAGAATGGGCACGAGAGCCGTTTTCCAGTTCAATTCGACCCCCGGGAAGGCGCCGATGATCGCCGGGGCAATCACGATAAAGCTCATCGGCCCGACGTAAGTTTGCGCTTCGCGGAAGCTTTTCGCCAGAAGCGAGACGGCGAGCAGAGCGGAGGCGAAAAGGATTGCCAGGGGCAGCAGCATGACGACAACGACCGCGACAGTGCTCGGCTCGATAGACATCTGAAATGTGGCATGCGCGGCGGCCATCAGTTTCGGCTTGGCCCAGGCGAACGAAGCGCCCATGGAAATGAGCGAGAGAATCGCAGTGAGTACCGACGCGGTTACCACCGTGAGGAATTTCCCCATAACGATGTCCGTACGCGAAACGGGACTCGAAAGAATTGTTTCCATCGTGCCGCGTTCTTTTTCTCCGGCGGTCAGATCCATCGCCGGGTAGGTCGCTCCCGTGAAGGAAAAGATGATAATGAGATACGGAATCCAGCCGCCAAAGAGCGCCGCGCCGACTTTTGAAGGCGGCGCAACATTCTTCGACTTGACCGTGAAGGGGTCCATTAAATTCGCGGGCAAGCCCCGCGCGGCCAGTTCGGCGCGGACCACCTGGTCGCGGTACTTGCCAAAGAATTTTTCGAGCTTGCTTTCGGCTTCCTCCGATTTGTCGTTGTTTTCGAAGTATCCGATGGAAATCTTTTTCGACTGTCCGCTCCCGATGGCCGCATCAAATCCCGGCGGAATGTCCACTACGGCGCGGATCTTCTTGTCGGAAACTTGCTCGATCGCATCGTCACGGCAGGGAATCACGCGAATGCCGGAAAGATGATGCAGCGCGGCAAGAATTTTTGGCGAATCGTCTCCACCGCGGATCATCACCGGCGCGATTTCCGTTTTTGCTTCGCCAGAGAACGTCGCGCTGATATAGCCAATGATGAGAAACAGCAGCGGGAAAGCGACGAGCGGCATAACCACCATGGAGCGAATCGTGCGCTTATCGCGCAGCATATCGCGAAGCTCTTTGCGGTAAATGACTAGCGAATTGCCCAGGTTCATTGGCCGTCTCCCGAAACCTCGACAAAAACTTCTTCCAGGCTTTCCTTCCGGTATCGGTTTCGCATTTCTTCCAGGGTTCCTTCGGCGCGCAATTGGCCGCCGTGAATAATTCCAATGCGGTCGCAGAGTTTTTCTACTTCAGTCATGACGTGCGTCGAGAAAATGACGGTCTTGCCGCGGTTGCGGCATTGCCGGATGAAATCAATAATCGAGCGCGCGGCCATGACGTCAAGCCCAATTGTTGGCTCGTCGAAAATCATCACAGAGGGGTTGTGAATCAACGTGCGCGCGATGGAAACTTTTTGCTTCATGCCCGTGGAAAGCTTGGCGCAGCGACGGTCACGAAATTCTTCCATGTCCAGGGCTTTGAAAAGCTCATCGGCGCGCTGCTCGATGGTGCGAGCATCGAGGCCGTAAAGTTGCCCGAAATATTCGACGGTTTCGAAGGCAGTCAGACGATCATAGAGCGCCGTGGCAGTGGACAGGAATCCAATATTCCCGCGGACTTTCTCCGGCTCGCGCACCACATCGTATCCCGCGACGGTGGCGGTCCCGGAAGTGGGTGCCAGAATTGTAGCCAGCATGCGCAGGGTAGTGGTCTTGCCCGCGCCATTTGCGCCCAGTAATCCGTAAATTTCGCCTGGGGCGCATGTGAAGCTCACGCGGTCCACGGCTCGTATTTCGCCGCGCTTCTTGTCCCTGAAAATCTTGCTAAGCTCTCGCGCTTCAATCACGCTTTAGCCATTTATATTATGCTGAGCGATTGAACTGGCTTTATGAACGAACCAACATGCTCGGGCTCTTGCATATCCGTACGGCATATTCATACGAATTGGCGGCACAGATGTTACCTCGAATGGTGGTGATAATTTGTTAAAATTCGGGCTTCCACGCAAAAGTGTGATTTTGTAGCGATTAGAACGGTATCCGAGGCTTTGTTTTGAGCAACTTACGTGGGTTCAATAAGGCAGTTATACCGTGAGGCCTTTTAGCAGATCTGAAACGGCGGAGACGATCTCGCTGATTTGCACTGGCCGGAAGAGCACTTTTGCGGCTGAATGCGGTGGTGGGGGCGTAACGATTCGCGATGCAATGATTATCGCGGGAATGCGTCGGATAAGCTGCTGCACCGCTGGATCGGAAGCTGCTTTTGCATTTGCGTCCAGCACGATTACTGACGGAGCCTCGCCTGCGGCAATAGCGCGTCCAATTTCCACGGCGTTATCCATGCCCAAGGCTTTGATTCCGCGTTCACGCAACTCCGCGCGAATGCCCGCGCGCAGCATCCATTCTTCTGCGACCACAAATACGACTGGCATCCCGACTGTGCAGTGTAGCATCTTCGTCAGTAGCGTTTTATAGTGCGAGTAAGGGGACGGTGGATTCCAGTTTGAATTCGGATGCTATTGTCATCGGCAAGAAATTCGAACTGACCCTTTACTGAATAAGGGAGCGACGTAGGCAACCGACAAGGGGCTCTGCTACAATTCTATGAATTCTGGGGGATTTGTTTTTGCCATCAGAGCGAGCAGCCTCTGTGCCGCCAAAAAAGCGATGGATTGCGTGGGTGGCCGGGGCTGCCATCCTCGTCGTAGTGGTGTTGATTCTCGCTAGCCGTGACCAGGCTCCCGAAGTCCAGACTGTCCAGGTAGAGCGCGAGAACCTTTCCGCCTCCATTACCAGCAACGGCAAAGTGGAGCCGGTGCAGCCTTTCGTGGCGTTCGCGCCATTCGTTACGACAGTGGAGCGGCTCGATGTGACGGCTGGTCAGAATGTACATAAGGGCCAAATGCTTTTGGTTTTGAATTCAGCCGAACCGAGAATGGAATTGGCCAAAGCCCGCAGCGATTTGCTGGCGGCCCAAGCGGAGCTTCGTGACGCGCGCGCCGGGGGTCCTCCCGCGCAGGTGGCGCAAATTGAGGGAAGCTTAAAACAAGCGGAAATCAACTTGGCGAATCTGCAGAGAACTGAGAAAAGTTTGGAGCAGTTGGTGGCGGAGAAAGCGGCGACGCCCGCTGAACTGCAGCAGAACAAAATTCAAATAGAGGATGCGCAGGCGAGCGTGAATTCACTGAAACAGCAAAAGGCGGCGATTGCAGCACAGGCGACTGTGAACGCGCAGAGCGCGGTACTGGCGGAGCAACAAGCGAATTCGCAAATTGCCACTTACGAAAATCAAATTAAATCGGCGACGGTGACATCGCCGATTGATGGCACACTGTATTCTTTGCCGGTTTATTTGGGCAAGTACGTTCAAGTGGGAGAAGTGCTGGCTGAAGGGGCGGACCTGCACAAGGTGAGAGTGCGGGCATTTGTGGACGAGCCAGATTTGGGCGTGCTCGCGCCAAATCAGGACGTGTTTATCACATGGACGGGTCTTCCCGGGCACGTATGGACAGGAAAAACGGAAAGCGTGCCCAAGGAAGTGACAACCCAGGGCGTTCGCAATGTTGGCGAAGTGCTTTGTTCGGTGCAGAACAGCAACATGGAACTAATCCCGAATTTGAGCGTGGATGTAAGGATTGAAGTGAGCCAGCGCCAAAATGTGCTGGTGGTACCGCGCGGAGCTGTGCACGCAAATGGGCTGAAGCACTTCGTTTTCGTGGTCAGCGATGACACGCTGCACCAGCGAGAAGTGAAGCTGGGGATCGCGGATCCGACGGTGTTCGAGGTTGTGTCAGGGTTGAAGGATGGAGAGCGCGTGGCGCTTTCGGGGGGAATTACGCTGCATAACGGCATGACGGTGACTCCGGTGGAGGCAAATCAATAATGAATTGGGCGGCCCTTTTTGTAGCATCGGTTTTCTTGCTTTTTCCCGCAGCGCAGAAGGCGCAAGCCGATGGCTTGTCGGATGTGCAACAGCAATTCGAATCGGGAAACTACAGTGCGGCAATGAACGTTTTGCGCGCGCTGGTTTCACAAAATCCCAGCAATGCGCAGCAGCATTACTGGCTGGGGCGGTGCTATTACGAAGTACGCGATTATACGGATGCGGTTTCGGAGTTGGAAAAAGCGACGCAACTTGATCCCAATTCATCAATGAGTCATGACTGGCTGGGCCGCGCGTATGGCGAAGTGGCCGATCAGCAGCGCAGCTTCTTACTGGCGCGGCGCGTGAAAAAAGAATTTGAGGCGGCAGTGCAAGCGGACCCATCGAACATTCCGGCGCGGCGCGACCTGGAGGAATATCTGCTGGATGCGCCGTGGATCGTCGGAGGAAGCAAAGACGGAGCTCTCGAGCAGGCGAACGCCATTGCGAAAATCGACCCAGTGCAAGGCCATTTAGCTAAAGCGGAATATGAAGCGTCGCTCGGGAAGCCGGCTTTGGCGGCGGAAGAGTATGCTGCAGCGCTTTCGATGAAGCCCAAGTCCATTGAACCGTACCTGGAAATCGCGAATTACTATGGCCGGCTGGGAAATGGCGCGGAACTGACCGCCATGGTGGAAGATGCGCGTCAAGTGAGCCCCAAAGATCCGCGATTGCCATTCTATAGTGGAGTGGCGCACATCATTAGCGGCACGAATTTCCCTCTTGCTGAGGAGAATCTGAAATCGTATCTTGCGAGTTCGCCGGATCGCAGCGACTGGCCTTCGCATTCGATCGCGCGGTTTTGGCTTGGCCAACTTTACGAGAAGCAAGGAAACCAGATGGCGGCGGCGGAGCAGTATCGCGATGCGCTTGGCCTGGACCCGACAAACCGCGAGGCAAAAAAAGCGTTGGCGCAGATCGAAAAATCGCTGCATTAAGCAGGTGGTCGTCAAGGTGGAGAGTCGATGGCGCTGAAAGGAGTGGTACTTGCAGGCGGCACAGGTTCGCGGCTTTTTCCCCTGACGCGCGTGACCAACAAGCATTTGCTTCCGGTGTACGACCGGCCAATGGTTTTTTATCCGATTCAGACTCTCGTGGACGCAGGAATCACGGATATTTTGCTGGTGACCGGCGGGCACAGCGCCGGAGATTTTTTGCGTCTACTGCGTAACGGCAAGGATTTTGGCTTGGAGCACCTTTCTTATGCGTATCAGGAGGGAGAAGGCGGCATCGCCGATGCGCTGCGGCTGGCCGAGCACTTTGCCGATGGGCAGTCCATTTGTGTGGTACTGGGCGACAACATCATCGAGACGAACATCCTGGAAGGCTGCGAAAAGTTTCGCCAAACGGGCCGCGGCGCGCACATTTTTTTGAAGGAAGTGCCGAGTCCCCAGCGTTTTGGCGTTCCGGTTTTCGAATCGAAGCGCATCGTGCGTATCGAAGAAAAACCGGCGCATCCACAATCGAATTATGCAGTGACCGGATTTTATTTGTACGATGAGACGGTATTTGAAAAGATCCGGACGCTCAAGCCGTCCGGGCGCGGCGAGCTGGAAATCACCGACTTGAATAATCAATATCTGGCGGAAGGCGCGATGGGGCACAGCGTGCTCGAAGGATGGTGGACGGACGCCGGCACGTTTGAATCGCTGCTGCTGGCGAATAATTTGGTGGCCAAGGGCGGCGCGAACAAAATCGCGGGGAAAAAGGCGGCGAGCGAGCCGGCCAGAAAAGCGATGAGCAATGATTGAAGGAGTTCGCGTCAAGCAGCTCAAAACGATTCCCGATGAGCGCGGCCGGTTGATGGAAATTCTGCGCAATGACGACAAGGAGTTCATTAAGTTCGGCCAGGTATATATGACCACGGCATATCCGGGCGTGGTGAAGGGCTGGCACTACCACAAGGCGCAGATCGATCATTTTTGCACTGTGCGCGGGATGATCAAGCTGGTGTTATATGATGCGCGCGAGAAATCGCCGACGCACGGCGAAGTAAACGAGTTTTTTCAGGGCGAACATCACACCATCCTGGTGCAAATTCCGAACCTGGTGTATCACGGATTCAAATGCATCAGCGAAACGGAAGCGATTGTGATTAATTGCATCACGGAAGTCTATCGTCACGATAAGCCCGATGAGTTCCGCGCCCCATACAACGACCCCAGCATTCCCTATAACTGGGAAATTCAACTCCGCTAAAAGATGAGCCGCAGATGAAAATTTTGGTGACCGGCGGCGCAGGCTTCATCGGCTCGAATTTCATCCGCTACTATCTGGCGGAGCATTCCGACGCGGAAATCATAAATTTCGACAAGCTGACCTACGCGGGAAACCTGCAAAATCTCGCCGATGTGGACTCGCAGCCGAACTATCGGTTCGTGCGCGGAGATGTTTGCGACGCGGAAGCGGTGGAGGGCGCGCTGGAGGAAGGAACGGATGCGATTGTGCATTTTGCGGCGGAAAGCCATGTGGACCGCAGCATCGCTGGGGCGCGGGAATTCATCCGCACGAACGTGGAGGGGACTTGGGTGATGCTGGAGGCGGCGCGGAAGCGAAAGGTACCGCGATTCCTGCACGTCAGCACGGATGAAGTTTACGGCAGCATGGGGCCTAATGAGACATCGACGGAAAAGTCCGCGCTGGCGCCGAATAGCCCGTATGCGGCGAGCAAAGCGGCGTCGGATCTGATGGTGCGCAGCTACGTGCAGACTCATAAGCTGCCGGCGGTGGTCACGCGCTGCACCAATAATTACGGCCCGTATCAATTTCCTGAGAAACTCATCCCGCTGATGATTTCCAACGCGCTCGCAGGGAAGAAGCTACCGGTGTATGGCGATGGATTGAACGAGCGGGACTGGATTTTCGTCGAGGACCATTGCCGCGCGCTCGATGCCGTTCTGCAAAAGGGGTGCTTGGGAGAAATTTATAATATCGGTTCAGGCCGGCCGGTGCCGAATATCGGAATCGTTCGCAAACTGCTCACCGTGCTTTCCGCTCCGGATGGGCTGATTGAATTTGTGCAGGACCGGCCCGGGCACGACCGGCGATACGCGCTGGACGATTCGAAGATTCGCAGCGAGCTTGGCTGGGAGCCGCGTGTGGACTTTGAAACTGGGTTGCAGCATACCGTGGACTGGTACCGTTCCCATGGCGACTGGATGCGCCAGGCGACTAGCGGCGAATATCAGGAATATTACGATAAATTTTATGTGAAGCGCCGCGCGACTCTCGCGCAATTATAGACCTGCCTTGAAAATCTTCCTCACCGGCAAAGAAGGAATGCTGGCCCGCGCAATCGCGGAAGTGCTTTCTTCGCGACACCAGATAATCGGAGCGAGCCACGGCGAAGCGGACATTGCGGATGAACGCGCGATGCGCCACGCGCTGGAAAGCGCTGAGCCCGATGTGGTGGTGAACGCGGCTGCGTTCACCGACGTGGATGCGTGCGAAACGCAGCAGGAACTTGCATTTCGCGTGAATGCAGAAGGGCCGCGCAATCTGGCGTTGTTGTGCGCAGGGATGGACATTCCGCTGATGCATATCAGCACGGACTATGTTTTCGATGGCGAAAAGCCGGAGCCTTATGTCGAAGAGGATGAACCGCGGCCGCTCAGCGTTTACGGACGAAGCAAACTGGAGGGGGAGCGGGAAGTGCAAGCGCATCTGACGCGTTCATGGATTGTGCGCGTATGTGGTGTTTTTGGGCCTTACAGGAAGAATTTTGTGTCGTTCGTCGTGGAGTTTGGGAAGAAAAAGCAGGCGCTCAGGATCGTAAAGGGCCAGCAATTAGCGCCGACATATACGTTCGACGCGGCGGCGGGGATCGGCGAAATTCTGCGGCGCGGACCGTTTGGCGTCTATCATCTGACCAATCAAGGATTCGCTTCGCGGCTGGAGTTCACGCAGGAGATTTTGCTGCAAGCGGGATGCGGCGATGTGCCACTGATCCCCATTTCAAGCGAGGAAACAAGGCGGCCAGCGGCGCGCCCGCGAAATTCCCGATTGGAAAATGCGCGGATGAAACGGGAAGGATTAAAGCTGCTGCCTTCCTGGCAAGATGCTGTCCGAAGATACTTGGAGCAGTTGGACGCGACAGGACGTTAAAGGCGAAGAGCCGCGAAATCCATTCGCTATTTTTTTCGCGAGAGAAAGCCGAGAATTTTGCTGGCGGTATCGTCGCTGATGCCGAATTTTTCTTTGGCCTTGGAATAGAAGTGCACTGCCTGTTTATCCAGCCAAATTAAGGCCGCGGTGGCTTTGCTATCCGTGGGGCGAGGGTGGTAATCGGTGGAGTGTCCCGTAAATTGGGAATCGTTTTCTATGGTGTAGTAATAGAGAGCGAGGCTTTTGCGGGACATTCCCTCGGGGCATCGAAGTTTTTCAGGGAAACCGTGGTAGGAGTCATCCGTAGTGCTGAAAATCAGGGCGTGATTCAGGAATGGAGGCACGCTTGCGCGGCACTCGCGCATTTCCCTGTCCCAGAGTTCGATCGAGCCGCCCCACTCCTCGCGCCACTCCGGATTCAAGTACAAAATCAGATTGATGCGCCGCCTCCAATTCTTATTGCGATGATGCATGGTGAAATCAGCATGCAGGTTCAAGAAACCGCCGCGCCCGGACTGGTGCAAGCCCCCGCCCTCGAGCGTAGAGTCGCAAACGAGATTGGGAATCCCGCTGAGCTGCGACAGCCAGGCGAGGAATTCGGCAGAGTTTAGTTCGTCCACAACTTTTCGCAAAGCTTCGGGAAACAGTTCGCGTTTGGTCAGTCCGGATTTGTTTTCGTTGAAATGCTTGTATTGGATCCAGGCGTCGCTGGATGGTTTAGGAAACTCATCAGCGACCGCGCGCGCAGTATCGGCTTCAAGAAAACCCGTGAGGTGAATGTGCGGAAAAGGCTGTGCGCTTTGATAGCGAGACGCGAGCTCGGGAAGCTGCGCACTCCAGCGTTCGTAGGGGAACAGCCGGGTTGTCTTCGTCACGTAGACAGGAGGCATCGAGGGACTCTGTTTCTCCAAACCTTCTCTAACCCGGGCCGCACAAGAAACTGTGATGCTGTGAATGGAAAGTCTGTCGCTGGCGCGGAGTATAAAGCATGAGCAACCGCGCGCATAACGCTATTTTCTAGTGATTATTCGATGCGGCATATCCTCACAAGGCTGTTTTGGTAAGGGCATGGCAAAGCCACGTCGATGGATTTCTGTAGAACTACCCAGGTGACGCCATAGGTTTGCTTCAACCTCAGAAATTCGGCCGGGCCGAGATTTTGCCAGCCACGCGCCGCTTGCGTCTGGGCGAAAACATCATTGGCGAGCGGAAGCCAGGGATAGAGAACGGCGGCGCTCCAATCCTTGTTGGCATCAGCCAGGCGGCTGCGCTCGGCCGCGGCGCGAAATCCCTGGTAATCCTCGCCAGGCAGTGCCATGAAATGCGGATCAAGAGCGAAAACGGCGTTGGTTGGCGTGTTGTTGCGAATCCATGCGAAAGCCTGGAGCCACTGATTTTCGGGCGGCGCGCCGGGCCACTCGACGTGACGATTGCCCGGGAAAAGCTGCAATTGGGCGAAAAGCATTCCGCCGCAGATCGGCAGGAGTAACAACAGCCAGCGCAGAGGCCGTGCTTTCAAGAGCGATTCACCAAGCAGGCCGCCCGCAAAGAGCAGCAGAAAAACATAGACGAGTTGCAGGCTGCGCAGCGGTTGATAAACGGCGAGAAGCGCCAGCGCTCGCGGAATGGTGACGATCAATGCAGCCAGAAAAAAGACGAGCCCAAAGATTGTGCTCGTGTCGGAGAGCAATTCGAGATTCTGCTGATTGCGGCGGTGCGCCATCCGGCCGAACCACCAGAGCAGCAAAAGGGGGGCGACAATTCCCAGCCACTCATACCACCGCCAACGAAGCAAAAAATAGTAGCTATGGTCGTTCAAACATTGCCAATACACCGGCGACGGAGACTTGAAAGGCATTATGAGAAAAACGGCTGCGGTGCCGATCGGTGCTGCGGTGGCCGGAAGTTTTTTGGTAATGGGAATGAGCACTATGAAGGCGATGCCGAATAAGGTCATCAAGGGATGAATGACAGCCGTGAAGGCGAGCCAAAGAGCCATTCGCAAATATTTCTTTTCGGCCATCGCGTCGATGGCAAAGAGAACAGAAAAAATCGAAAGCGAACGCGGATTCAGGTATTGGTCAAAGATATAGAGCGCCGTGCCGGCGACGGGCAAAGTGAGCAATGACGCGACCATGGCGACAGCAGCCCAGCGGCCCGCCGAAGTGGCAAAGGATTTCGCCGCGATTCTCCAGCAGGCCAGCAGGAGGAGAAATATGGAAGTCAGATGGCACAAGAAGAGGGTCCAATCCAGTGGAAGATGTGTGATTTTTACAATTGCAGCAACCAGATTGGGGAAAAGGGTCAGGTGGGCGTGCGTTTCGAAGAATTCCTGTCCAAATGGATAATACGAGGGATGCAGGATTTTGACGATTCCGGGAACGTAGATTTCCGCGTCTTCTGCGAAAGGGTGGTATCCGTGAATGAGTACGGCTGCGAAGGAAATTGCAAGCAGAAGCGTGTACTCTTTGCGCTTCACGAGGATTTCCTCGACGAAGGAGGCGCGATTTCCAGGTTTGTGAGGATGCGAAACGCTCTTTCGCGCCGGGTTTTATCCACGAGTAGTGGCGGCTTCGCGAACGCCGAGGGAGTAGTAGTTCAAATCGAGCTTGCGGCCGGTTTTCTTAAAGATGCGAAAATGCATAAAGCCGAGTCTTTGCAGGGAGAATTTAATCGAAGTGGCGAGGACGCCGAAGCCGTAACGAACGCTGCGGTGGAAATTAATCGAGGATGCTTCCTCAAAATAGCGCGCCGGACAGGAAAGCTCTCCGATCCGAAAGCCGAAAAACAGAGCTTGCGCGAGCATCTCGTTATCAAAGACAAAGTCATCGGAATTTTCCAGGAGTGGAAGAGTCAGCAGAACTTCACGGCTGAAAGCGCGATAGCCGGTATGGTATTCGGAGAGTTTGGCGCCAAGCAGCAGATTTTCAAAGGCGGTAAGCGCACGATTGGAAATATACTTGTAAATGGGCATGCCGCCGCGCAGCGCGCCGCCGCCTAAAATACGGGAGCCAAGAGCGACGTCGCAACTGCCGCAAGCCACCATCCCGGCGAGTGAGGGCACAAGCGCGGGATTATATTGATAGTCGGGATGCAGCATTACGACGATGTCGGCGCCGGAGGCCAGCGCTTCGCGGTAGCAGGTTTGCTGGTTGCGGCCATAACCATAATTGCGGTCATGAACAAAGACCTGCAGGCCAAGTTTCTGGGCGAGTTTGGCCGTGCCATCGGTGCTCGAATCGTCCACAAGAATTTTGATGTCAACGGCAGGGGAGAGTTCGCGAACCGTGGCTTCGAGAGTTTTTTCCGCGTTGTAGGCGGGAAGAACGACGGCGAGGCGTTTGCCTTCGATCATCTTGCGTGCCTTTTTCCAGCGGGCTTGAGCAACGCGCACCTCAAGTGCAGCCCAAGGAACACGGCCGGGCATTGTAAGCGTCCTTAAAGGCCGCTATCAGCATCGTAATGGGCAGAATGGGCAGGGTCAAGAATAATTGGGTTAATGACAATTTGGAGCTATAGTGGCGGCATTCGAAAGGCACTCTGAAAGAATGGTTTGGGCAGAGACCTGGAATCTCGCTATGGATTCGCTGCGCGCGAACAAATTGCGCGCGGGGCTGACCATGCTGGGGGTGGTGATCGGCAGCGCCTGCATTGTGCTGGTGGTGACGGTTGCTCTGGCGGGGAAGAAGTTCATCATCGGGCAGATTGAAGCGGTGGGGTCAAATATCGTGTATGCGTCGCTGGTAAGCACGAGCGTGGGCGAGAGCGTGCCCCTTTCGGACCAAATTTCCATCAATGATATGGAAGCGATTCGGCGAGGAATCCCTCAAGTGGTGCAGGTGGCCGGAACACACGATATCTCGATGACCGTGTCGACATCGAACGCGACCCGCCCGGTGAGCCTGGTCGGCGTGACTCAGGGCTTCCAGCAGATACGAAACCTGATCATCGAGAGCGGAAGGTATTTTGATGATGGGGATTTTCTATCCAGCAGCAAAGTATGCTTGTTGACCGAGCATCTCGCGCGAGCAGCTTTCCCTTATAGCGATCCAGTCGGGCAAGAGATTCATGTTGGCGATTTGGAGTTCACGGTGGTCGGCGTGTTTAGCGAGCGCGTGCAGACGTTCGGGCAAACGGAAATCACCACCGATTCCGTCCTGGTCCCGTTTCCGCTGATTCAATATTATACTGGAGAAAGTTACATCAAGACATTCTATGCGCAAGCGGACAGTCCGCAGGACGTGCCGTTGGTGACGACTGAAGTCCGCGAGATTTTGCAGTCGCGGCACCGGCCGAGCGCCGAATACAGCGTGCAGAATCTGTCTTCTATTTTAGAGACCGCGCGGCACATTTCACTGGCGCTCACGATCGTGTTGCTGCTGATTGCCATGATTGCTCTGCTGATCAGCGGAATCGGCATCATGAATATCATGCTGGTGAGCGTTACGGAGCGCACGCACGAGATTGGCATTCGCAAAGCAGTGGGGGCGCGGCGCGAGGAAATCTTGTACCAATTTTTGACCGAGGCTGGGATTATCAGCGGCGTAGGAGCAGTTGTGGGCATAGCTGTCGCGGTCGCCATACCATTCGTTGTGACCGCGATTATCCGGCTGTTTCCAGTGCCGGGCGGCATCGAGATTCCCATTTCGTGGCCTTCGGTGGTTCTTGCGTTTATCGTTTCGTGCGCGACCGGAGTTCTTTTTGGTTATCTTCCCGCGAGCAAAGCGGCCAGACTTCAGCCCGTGGAGTCACTACACTATGAATAGGAACCCGATGAAGATGAAAATCGCGTGGACTGTTGTGATCTGCGGCGTGGTCTTTTGTGCTCCGGTCATAGCCCAGCAATTGCCGCCAGGTGCCGCTGGGCAAAAAACTTCCGTGCCTGTGGCGAACGCACAAACTGTCTCGGGGCCGCGCGTGCTGACCTTGGCAGAGGTTGTGAACCTCGCTCTGGAGCACAGCCCGCAACTTGCGCTCGCGCACGTGCAATACACCGTGGCGAAGAATACCGCCGGAGTGGCTCGGGCGGAGTTTCGGCCCAACTTATATACTGGTTCGGGTGCGGCTTATACAAACGGTTTTCCGGAAACGCCGAGTGGCGCAGCGCCGGCGGTGTTCGAGATGTCCTATACGCAGTCCATCTTCGATACAGTAAAAAGCGGGGAATTGCACTCAGACGAAGAATTGGCAAAAAATAAACAGCTCGATTACGAAAATACACGCGAATCTGTGATGATGCAGGCGGCCAGTTCCTATCTGGAGCTTGCCGATGTGCAACGGTCTCTGCAACTGCTTCAAAGCGCCTACGACAGTTCGCAAAGAATCGTGGAGTTAGCAAAGCAGCGCGAAGCGGCCGGACTGGAACTGCCGGTCACAGTGACGACGGACGAGCTGCAAGCGGCCAAGCTGGCGGAAGAGCTCTTGAAGTATCAGGGCCGTCAGGAAACGCTATCCGAGCAAATTCGCGATATGACCGGAATACCTGCAAGCGAATCCTTACAGGTTTCTCCTGAAGGACTGCCGGCTTCCGAATCCGCGGAAGCTGCATCAAACCTACTGGCGCAGACGATTGACCATAGCGCGGTGATCCGGGAGGCGGAAAATTATCGCCGCGCGCGCGCGGAATTGCTAAAAGGCGCCAAAGGAGCGTATTGGCCTACGGTGAGCTTGATCGGTGAATACAGCGTGTTGAGCAAAATTAACAATTATCAAGAGTTTTTCCAGCATTTTCAGCGCAACAATGTAACTGCGGGCGTTCAAGTTACGATTCCCATATTTGCGGCAAGAACTTCGGCCAATGTGGCGCTGGCACGCAGCTATTTTAATGAAGCCAGTCTGGAATTAACGGCGACGAAACAAGCTGTACGGGAGGGAGCCGAACAAAAAGTTCGCACGCTGAAGGAAGCCGAAGCGGGAAAAGAAGTAGCGAAGCTTGACTTGCAGTTGGCGCAGCAGCAGCTGCAGGAGGCCCAGGCGGAGTTCAATCAGGGGCACATGACGCTGGGACAGCTAGAGCAGGCGCACGTAACGGAAAATCAAAAGTGGCTCGCTTTTTTGGACGCCGATCTCGCGCGCGAACAGGCGCAGCTGGATTTGCTGAAGGCTACTGGGCAGTTAGCGCAAGTGTTCCACCGGTAACAATATGAAAAAGCTTTGCTACTAGCGGATTCAGAATTCAAGTAGAATCGGTAAATGCACCGGAACCAATAGAGGGCCATCCTACTGAGGAGGATGTTTGAATGCCGTCGGTGATGAAAACACTTTTGCTCAATCCCCCGAGCTTTGAGAATTTCGATGGGGGCGCCGGTTCTCGCTGGCCGGCAACGCGCGAGATCGAATCCTATTGGTATCCCGTGTGGCTCACCTATCCGGCGGGCATGCTGCCGGGAAGCCGGTTGGTGGATGCGCCGCCGCATAAGATTACGCCGCAACAGACCATAGATATTTCCCGCGATTACGAATTCGTTGTTGTATTCACATCTACAGTGGGATTCCAAAGCGATTTGAAGCTGGCGCGCGCGATCAAGGAGGCGAAGCCGGGCATCAAAATCGCGTTCGTGGGCCCGCACGTGCAGATCAAGCCTGCGGAAAGCCTGCTGGCGAGTTCGGATATTGATTTTGTGGTGCGCGGCGAATTTGACTATGCGGTCACCGAATATGCGCAGGGCAAACCGCTTAGCGAAATCGCCAATGCCAGCTACATCAAAGATGGAAAAGTGATGCACAATCAGACGCGCGCGCCGCTGCATACCGCCGAACTCGACGAATTGCCGTTCGCGACGGACGTTTACAAGCGCGATTTAACAATTGAGCGCTACAGCGTCCCGTTCCTGCTGCATCCCTTTGTTTCGTTTTACACCTCGCGAGGCTGTCCGGCGCAATGCACATTTTGCCTTTGGCCGCAGACGCTTTCCGGGCACACATGGCGTGTGCGTTCCGTGGATAGCGTGGCGCGAGAATTCGAGCAGGCGCATAAGATGTTCCCGCAGGCCAGGGAATTTTTCTTCGACGACGACACTTTCAATATTCGCAAAGACCGCGTGCTGGAACTCTGCAAGCGGTTCAAGCCGGTGGGATTCCAGTGGTCCTGCACGGCGCGCGTGCACAGCGACTACGAAACTCTAAAGGCTATGGCGGACGCAGGCGCGCGGCTTTTTATCGTAGGATTCGAATCCGGCGACCCGCAAATTTTAAAAAACATCAAGAAAGGCGCCACCGTGGAAATGGCGCGGACCTTCGCGGCCAATTGCAAGAAGGTTGGCATACGCGTTCACGGCGACTTCATCATTGGATTGCCCGGCGAGACAAAAGAAACGATTCAGAAGACCATGGATTTCGCGCGGGAACTGGATTCCGAGACCATTCAGGTGTCCATTGCCCACGCGTATCCGGGAACCGAGCTTTACAATTTTGCGGATGGCAATGGATTTCTGGCGACGGAAGCGCTGGCGGACGCGGGCGGTCACCAGCTTCCGCATCTCGAATATCCAGGTTTGGGCCGCGAGGAAATGATGGAAGCGGTCAATCGCTTCTACGATTCTTATTACTTCCGGCCCCGAGTCGCCTGGCGCATCGTGCGTGAGGCCTTGTGGGATGCCCATGAGCGCAAGCGGCTCTATCATGAGGCGGTTTCATTCCTTAGACTGCGCGCGGAGCGCTGGAAATACGCAAAGAAGGGCGAGACTCCGGCGAAGAACCATCCTCCTTCTGTCGGCGTAGGCACGATTCCCACTCCTACGAGCGCAGAGTTTCCAACGGAAACACAGGGCGCATGAGCTTTCGGCACCGGTTGCACGGCAAGACGATATTTCTTATCGCGCTGATGGCGGTCTTCGGCGCACTGGGAGACGTCTTGCTCCGCAAAGGAATGGAACAGGTGGGGGCCGTTTCCAGTTTGCATCCCGCAGCGTTGCTGTCGACGTTTGAGAGGACCTTCCGGTCGGGCCCAATTTGGCTGGGGATCAGCTCCCTTCTGCTTTTCTTTCTAGCGTACTTGCTGGTGCTTTCATGGGCTGATTACAGTTACGTGCAGCCCGCATCCGCAACGGGCTATTTGTTTGTGGCCGTGCTCGGATATCTGTTGCTCGGGGAAGTGGTCCCGCGCATGCGCTGGGTCGGTGTGCTGGTTATCTGCTTGGGCGTCTTATTAGTGGGTGGAACGCCGCCACGAACTACGGAGGAAGGATGATCGCGCGCGACGCAATTTCGCTGGCCGTCATTATCCTTGCCGGGACCGGCGGGGAACTCGCCGTAACGCGCACCATGAAGCAGATCGGCGAGGTGAAAACTTTCTATCCTCATCATCTGCTGCGTGTAATTGGCCGCGCGTTTCGCATCGGCTGGATGTGGCTTGGGCTTGCGCTCATGACCATATCCTTTTTTTCGCTGCTGATGGTTCTTTCCTGGGAGAACGTGACCCTGGTGGTGCCGGTCACCGCGCTGAGCTACGTGATTGGCGCGTTCGGCGGTAAGTTTCTGCTCGGCGAACATATCGAGATGCGTCGGTGGCTCGGTGTCGTGCTCGTTTGCCTGGGCGTTCTGCTGGTTTGCATCGGCTGAATGCGCTCTCCAAAATACAAAGAGTTTCGCTCGAGGAGTGCTTCCGCAAGCAAACCTGAGGAAAGGTTAACATTAGCGGCGTTCTGGTCTAGCCATGTGGCATGAAATCCTGCGATGGACGCTGCTGGCGCTCGCGCTCGGCCCTTTCGGATATTATCTGCTGGCCATCACTGCGGCGCGCCGCTTCTTCAGAAATCGTCCGGAGATTCGGAAGGATTTTGCTCCTCCTGTCAGCGTGCTTAAGCCAGTTCGCGGCCTGGATCGTGAAGCTTACGAAAATTACGCCAGTTTCTGCTGCCAGGAGTATCCTGAATTCGAAATCATTTTTGGCGTTACGGAAAGCAGCGATCCCGCCGTTCCGGTCATCGAAAAGCTCATTCAGGACTTCCCGCAGCGCAACATCCGCCTTTTGATCGGCGCTGAGCAACTCGGCACCGGCGACAAGGTGAACAAGCTTTGCCGCATGGTGCGCGAAGCCAGTCACGAAATTTTGATTATCAGCGATAGCGACATTCGCGTGGCTCCCGGATATTTGTACGCGGTTGCCGCTCCGTTTGCTGATCCGCAAGTTGGAGCAGTCACGTGTCTCTATCGCGGAATTACGGATGGCACGCTCGTTTCCGAGATGGAGGCGCTCGGCAACACTTCCGATTTCGATGCGGGCGTGCTTTCCGCCTGGCAATTGGGCGGCGTCGATTTCACTCTGGGCGCCACCATGGCTACCACTAAAGAGAGGCTGGCGCAGATTGGCGGTTTTGAAGCGCTCGTCGACCATTTCTCCGACGACTACGAATTGGGCCACCGCATTGCAGCGCTAGGCTATCGCGTCGAAGTGACTACATTTCCCGTGTTTACGGTTTTTCCTTCGCAGACGCTCGTGCAATGCTTCCGCCATCAGGTTCGCTGGAATCTGACGATGAAACATTCGCAGCCCTGGGGTCATTTTTCGCTGATTTTCACGCAAGGGTTGCCATGGGCGATCCTTGCGGCGATTATTGCGCCTTACTGGGAGATTGCCGCGGGCTACTTAGCCGGCTACGTCGTTCTCAGAGGGCTGATGGCGTGGACGGTAGGCGTGTGGGGCGTGCGAGATCCGATATTGCGCAAGAAAATGTATCTGGTTCCGCTGCGGGATGCGTTCGCATTTGCGGTATGGATGACCAGCTTCTTCAAGCGGCGCATCGAGTGGCGCGGGTCGCAGTATTACATCCGCAATAAAAGGCTTGTTCCTGCTGATTAGTTCTTTCCCGCTGCTTGTTGGGAGGGGAGGATTATTGGTTCAGCCGGAATCGCACGGTCACTACGTATTGCATGGTAATCGGCTGGCCATCAAGCGTTGCCGGCGAATATCTCCACTGACGCACGGCGTCCGCGGCTGCGCTTTGCAAAAGAGCTGGACCGGAGATCGCTTTCGCGGAGATTACTTTCCCATTTTTATCAATGACTGCCTGAATCTCTACATCGCCCTCAACATGAGTGGAGTTTGCGATAGTGGGATAGACCACCGGCACGGAATGAATCAGCCGCGGGGAAATGAGCTTGCCCCCGCTGGTCAGAGTTTGTTTCGGCGTCGGCGGGGCTGGCAGGCCGGTCGGCGCGCTTCCAATGAGCGAACCGAGTCCATCATTGGCCGAAGCGCCAGAAAAATCCTTAGGGGTAGTAACGTTGATTTTGGGTAGCGGCGCTGCCATGTGCACGTCACGTTGTTTCAGTTTCGGTCGCGCCATCAAATCTCCAGCATAGAGATTGCCGGCAGCCGTAGGGGCCGCAGTTATGCCTGGCGAGGCGGTTGCGGTGCCTTCATGTACCGCCGTGATCGTGATTGCTGATTCAGCCGCCGGCTGTTGAGGTTCAGGTTTGGCAGCCGGCTGCCCCGGCGCGTTCTGGGCGGGCGTGGGCGGCGGAGTTTCTTGAAGCGCGCTTTGTTCAGGGGCGCTCCGAGCAACATTCGGGGCGATCGCTGTTGCCGGCGGCGCGCCGCCATTCAAATTTTCGGATGCACGTGCGCGGTGCTGAAGCACGTACCACCCTGCGCCAGCGGCGAGCAGAATGGCCGCCGCAAGGCTCGCAAATATCACTGCCCCAGAGCGCTGCTTCGGGGCTTCGCCACGCATCAGAGTCGAACGGTCAAGAGAGAGCAAAGAAATCTGGGCAGCTTTCTTATCGGATGCCGGCATCGCCGCTTCTGCTGGCGCGATGGGGGAGTTTTCCCTGCCAAATATGTCTTCATCGGTTGAAAGCGAATCGAAAATCGGGCTTTCGGAGGCGAGAAGGGAAGTGACGTTTGCGCGAGATGGCTGCTTCGGAACGGTAATCGTTGCCGGAAGGCTTGCCGGAGCCTTTTGCGCAGACGGTTCTGTCTTTGTGGGAGCCGCTGCCAATGGCATAAGGTCGCTTTGCGCATGCACGGATACGCCGTAATTTGGAGGAGGCGCGGCCGCGGGTTTCGCCGGTTCTTTCACCGGCGCAGGCGCAGGAACAAATGGTCGTGCGAAAGTTATCGGAGCGGGAGTCCGCGCTTCTGCATTCACCACAGGAGGAGTATCCTTCGCCACGGGAATCTTCGGCATCACCGGGGCTGAGACCTTTTCGATCTCGCGAACTGGTGTCGCCGCGTTCTCTGCCTGGGGCCGCGGCGCGACTGCGTCAGCTTCGGAAGGAAAATGTATGCCCCAGAACCCTGCCACTGGCTGGCTAAATTCGAGTTTGACGTAGTGCGCGTTTGCCGCTGAATTGACTTGAATGATCCGGCAAAGAGCAGTTTGGTTTGTGTTCAGGTTAGTTAGGACAACGGTATAGCCGGTTCGGACGCGTGCCTTCAGTTTAACCACGGCGCCGCGAGGAAACACGATCATTGTCGAGGTATCTTCTTCAAACGGTTCGACGTGCTCGGTGGTGTCGAGGACAACGGCAGCTATCTGCGAACCATGAATGCGCACGGCAATATCGAGGCCGATTGCGTCCTTTTCCAGGTTATCAGCGCCGGACCGCGATTGCGTTTCTGCGCTGGAAACTGGCACTTCTGTCGTGCTGCTGGCCATTGCTCTTACCCCCAAATTTGCACCGAATATGCAATTTTGGGGTGGGCAGACAGGCCAGCGCAATGGTACTGGACTTTATTCTTTCGGTGCCGTACCGAAGGACAGGTACTTCCTGCTCAATAGTCGAGAATGCTATCCATCACAATTGTCGAGCGGATGTGCTTGTTGAACTGGATGGTTCATCTTAATGCACAGCAGACTCCCGGCGCGAAGCTGGGCTGAGGAGGGCGCAGGATGGAACCGATTGTTGCTTTGCTCGCGCTGGTCGCCCAGCTCACCATGCGGCAGGATGCAATCGTTGCAGCGCTTGAGAAGAAAGGCCTTCTTGCCAAGAGCGATATCGAAGGTGCAATGCCAAAGATTGAGGCTGAGGTCGGCCGTCATTTTGACAAGGTGAAGCGGGATTTTTTTGAATTATGGAGCAAATTTGATGACGAAGATGCGCAATAGCGCTTGCGGCGCCAATAAGCATCGAGGGAATTCGAGACATTGCACATATAGGCTTTTTCCATAGTTCAGGATGCTGTAGACTATCGGAACCACGTTCTGGTTGGTCGTATCGTACAAAGTCGTATAAACAAACTGCGTCGGATTGGCGGGTCGTCTAATCGGTAGGACAGCGGTCTCTGGAATCGCTAATCATGGTTCGAGTCCATGCCCGCCAGCCAACCCTCGCTGTAAATTGACTCCCTCGAAGATCTTGCAAGAACACTCTGAGGAGCGGCAGAGGCCATCCTGCTCCAAACGTAGCTTGCCAAAGTTCAGATTCACGGCTGGTTACCCCGCCGCTCCAAATGCCGCCGTTCCATTTTGAACCTGAAAATTCTGAAATAGGCGAAGGCTAGTCTCGAATTCAACGCTTTCGTACGGCCGCTTCTTTGTAAATCTTCATGCCCGTCGGTCAGTCGTTTTCCGATAAGCCGCGAAATAACAGTCACTTGAGATGGCACGAGCGGCCCTAGCTTTGCAATCCGACGGTTTTCGACTTTCATTCGCTTTTCGTGCCGAATGTGGAAGCTTCCTTGCTCTCTGGTCCTGCAGGATGACGGTCGCAACGGGTTACACGGTGGAAACAATTTCGATGGAGCCGCAAGAAAGAGCTGCTCTGAGCGCGGCGCTTCGGGTATTGAGGCAGCGCAGGTCTGCGTGCCTACTGTTGATTTTTTCGCTGCTGCTGACGTGCCGGAGCGTTCTCGCGCAAAATACGCAGCGTCCGAAAGCGCTGCCATCCGATCTAGCGCGGCAGAACATGGATCGCGTCGCCGCATCGCCAGGGCAGATTGAAACGGTGCTTCGCAAGGACGATGGCCTGATGGTCGCACTGAAGAGTTGGGTGGCCAAGGATGCCACCGACCACGGCCAGCTCGTCAGCGATTCCGATTTGACCGATCAGGCGATTTACACTCGGCTCGAAAACGACGTGGAATTTCGTTCGATTGCCACCGCGCTGCTGCAAAAGTTCGGATCTTTGCTTCCGCAGCTGAATCCGGACTCTCCGCAAGCGAAGCAACAAGCGCTTGTAATTCAAGACCGAGCAAAATGGCTGGCCCAGGACGAAGAGGAGCAACTCACCGCGGCGCGTCAACGGCAATCAAAAAATAACACGCAACAAGCGCGAGCGTGCGATCCCACGCTATCGATAGATTGCGTTGCGCAGTCGGCCAATCCCACGGCACAGCAGCCGGAGGAATTGGGAGCGCCTCCTATGCCGCAGGCCGGCTCCCCATCAGGAAATCCGAGCGCGCCCACCACTTCTCGGCCAAGCTTGCCGAGTCTTGAGAAGGCGCAGCTTCTCGAAGAAGGAAAAAATGCTGTGTCTCAAGCAAATGCGCTTGCTCCAAAGAGTGGCTACGGACTGATGTTGCC